>CALEWN010000246.1 GCA_937925385.1 uncultured Senegalimassilia sp. | reverse complement strand
GTTTGCCTTGCTGCAACTTGCAGGAAGGCTGGACCTTGCGACGTTGCTGCTGATCGCGTCCGAACTATGCGGCAGCTTTGCCATTTTCGAACCATGCCGCCCTATCGCTGATGCGCTGCAAAAGATGGCGCGAGCTGGGAAAATTCCCGCAATTGGCGGGTGGGAGCCATTCGTTGACGGGAGCGGCGCGGTAAGCACGCTGTGGTCGCGGCCTCCACTTACGACACCGCGCAATCTGCATCACATGGCCGTCAGCTCCAATTCCCAACGCGGTCGAAAGCGGCTTATGCAGGTTGCGAAACACGTTTTCCCTGATGCCGCCTCCCCTTTTGAGGCGCGAGCGGCTTTGCTGTTCGGGTTGCCTCGGCGTTTGGGTGGCGAAGGTATGAATGGACTTGCGCTTAACAAGAAGGTTGAGCTTTCGGCCGCGGCGCGCATGCTCGCGCAGCGGGAGTGCTGCTACTGCGATTTGTATTGGGACGAAGGCGTCGACGTGGAGTGCCAAAGCGCGCTCGTGCACGAAAGTCACGCGAGCTTTCTTTCCGACTCCCGGCGCACCGCAGCGCTGCAGCATATGGGGATTAAGACGCTCCCGATAACATATGACCAGATCAAGAGCGAAAAGCAGTTCGATGCCCTCGCGCAGACGGTCGCCGACCTACGCGGCGTCGAACGCAAGCCGAAAACCGCTCAACACGAGCAGGCGGCTCGCAATCTGCGCAAACGGCTATTCATCAATTGGTCGGCAATTCGGCACGCAATCCGAAAGCGCGATACGTTTGAGTTTTAATGGCCACTCTGCTTTAAAGGCGAAATTTGGCACGCCTCTGACCTGGAGAAATGCATGTGTCGATACCGGAGCTGCTCGCATGGAGCGAATTAAAACGCAAACGTATCGACTTTCGCTGCCGGGAGCGGGTTCCGACAGCGAAAAGCAGGGGGATCAGGCGATGGAAGCGGCCACGGATGACGGGTTGCGGCCGAAACGACAAGCGCGTTGCCAAGCGCGAGGTTGTCGCGGGCTGCGCGGGAGCCGGCGTCGCGAGCGTGGTGACGATTGCGCCCATCGCGCATGGCTCGTCGAGCAGCTGGGAGCAGCGAAGGCCGCCAGCTGGTCGCGAATACCCGCTCGCGGCCTTCGCGCTCCCGCGGCCTTCGCGGCCATTCCTGGGCTTGCGGACCTCCTGGCCCCTGCCCCGCTACAGGGCGGCGTCGCCTCGTTCGTTGGTGCGGACGCGGATGGCGTCGGCGATTTCGCGCACGAAGATCTTGCCATCCCCGAAGGTGGCGTTGCCCATGTCCGCCACCATCTCATCGACGATGGAATCAACCAGCCCATCAGGCACGACGGTACGCACCGACACCTTCGGCAGCATGTTCACGCCGCGGTTGTCGTCACGCGTGTACACCTGGTGAAAGCCCTGCTGATGCCCGTAGCCGAAGCCCTGCGTCACGAAAATGCCGCTCTTGCTGAACGCCGACAGAATGCGCTTGACGCGCTCGAGCTTGTCGCCGTTGATGATGACCTCGATTTCCTTCATGCCACGCTCCTTCATCGCGGGACACGCCCGCGAACTCGATCTTACTTGCAAACATCTAGTCGGCCGCGGCGCGCACTCGCTGCCTGCCGGCCTGCCGCGGCGAAACGATCGCGATCGACCACCGTGCCGCTACCCCAAAACGCCTGGCCGCAAGCTTGCACAGCGCAACCGTTTCGCGCGGATGCCTGCACCGGCGGCGCCGGCATCCGCACTACCCGAACAGGCGCAGGTAGCGGTCGACCAGGCCCATCGTGCCTTCCATGTAGCCCTTCATGTAACCCTGCACCGGCGTGGAGTCCTGGTGGCTGCCCATCCACGCCATCATCTGGATGCGGCGCTGCAGGATGAACGTGTCGATCTCCACGAAGTCGGTATCGGTGAACGGCAGCACCTTGCGGTATCCGTCCAGCCACGCGTTGACCAGGTCGGGAACGTCATCGCGGTCCTCGATGAACGTCAGCGCGCCGGCCAGATCGTGCAGGTGCCAGCCGAAGCCGAAATCGTCGAAGTCGATGACCTTGATCACGTCGCCCTCGACGATGATGTTCGTATCGCGCAGGTCGGCATGGATGACGCCATAGTTCTGGTCCGTCTTTCCGTAGCGCTCCAGGCCGATGACGTTGTCGAAGTCCCATTCGAAGCGCTTGATGTCCTTCGTGCCGTTCCAGATCTCGGTCTGGCGGTGCAGGTAGGCCGTCGTTTCGCCGAGCACGCGGAAGTGCGCCGGCGCCACCTCGGGCGAGTTGTCATGCTCAAGCGTTTCGCCAGTCAGAAACTCGGTTGCCACGCAGAAGTAGCAGACGCCGTCGCGCTCGACCTGCTGGATGTAGGACCCGTCGCGCGCCGGGATGGGATTCGCCACTTTCAGCGGCGTGTAGTCGTTGATCTGGCGCAGCCAGCTGATCTCGCTCTCGTACTCCTCCAATTTGTGGTAACCGGGACGCCCGACGCGCAGCACGAACAGCTTTTCGCTGGTCAGCGGATTGTATACCAAATAGGTTGCGTTTTCGGAAAACGCCAGCAGCTTCACGTCGAAGTCGTCATAGGGGTAGCGCGCAGCGGCGGAGCGCGCCACTTCCATGAACACTTCGGGGTTTTCGAAATTCGTTGCCATCATAATCTCCTTGCAATCGCGGATGCGACTAGGCAGGCGCCGACGCGGGCGCCCGCAGCCGCAGCCCTTCTAGCGTTCCAGCTGCTCAAGCGACGTTTCCAGCGCGCTGGCGAAAAAGTCCAGGTCGGCGTCGTCGAACACCAGCGGCGGACGCACCTTCAGCACGTTGCCGTACGGCCCGCACAGCGAGATGAGCACACGGTTCTCGCGCAGCTGCTCGATAAGCTGCACGGCAAAAGGACGGTCGGCCTCCAGCGTGCCGGGGCGAACCAGTTCCACGCCGTTGAACAGGCCTGCGCCGCGCACGTCGGCCAGCCGCGGGTGGCGCGAGGCCACATCGCGCATCGCTTCGCGCAGCTTCTCGCCCATCTCGTGCGTGTGCGCCAGGATGTCGTGCTCGCGAATGTAATCGAGGACCGCCTGCGCCGCGGCCATGGAAACGGGGTTGCCGGCGAACGTGTTGAAATACGGGTTGTTCTCGGCGAACGCGTCGAGCACGTCTGAGCGGATGGCCATAGCGGAACAGGGGATGCCATTGGCCATGGGCTTTCCCATGGTGACGATGTCGGGCACGATGCCGTGGCGTGCAAACCCCCAGAACGCATCGCCGGTGCGGCAGAATCCCGGCTGCACCTCATCGGCGATGTAAACGCCGCCTTCGCGATGCACCAGGTCAATGACCGGTTTCAGGAAACCACGCACGCCGGGGACGACGCCGTCGGAGGAGAAGATGCCGTCGAAGAGCACGCCGGCGAACTTGATGCCGTGACGGCGCATGTCGGCGATCTGCACCGAGATCTGATCGCACATCCACGGCCCCAGATCCTCGGCGCCCAAGCGGAACGTGTCGGGCGAGGGGATCATGCGCATGGTGCGGCTCATGGCGACGGTTTTGCCGATGGACGGCGACAACCCGGATATCAGCGCCGTGTTGCCGTGGTACGCCTCGCCGGTCACGATGATGCCCTCGCCGCCGGTGTAGAGCTGCGCGCAGCGTACAGCCAAGTCGTTGGCCTCGGAGCCCGAGCACATGAACATGATGCGGTCGAGCTCGTCCGGCATGGTGGACAGCAGATCCTCCGCGTAGTTCAAGATGTTCTCATGCACGTAGCGCGTGTGGGTGTTCAGCAGCTGCATCTGGCGCGTGACGGCCTCGGTGATCGCCGGGTTGCTGTGGCCCATGGACGGGATGTTGTTGTACATGTCCAGATACTCGGTGCCGTCGGCGTCGAACAGACGCGTGCCGCGGCCGCGCACCAGATGCAGCGGGTGCTGGTAGAACAGGCGGTAGCACGGCCCGAGCACCTTGCGACGCGCGACCAGGTCGTGCAGTTCGCCGTCCAGGGCGTCCAGGTTGTCCATGTTGAAGCTGTTCGATTCAAGGATGCCGCAATCCTCAGAAGTGCTCATGGTTTGCCTCGTTTCGTACGGGAGATGGTGGATGGGAGGTTTGTGGGGAACGTGCGGGGCGCGCGGGCGCGAGAAGGGGCGGGCACAATGCCGCCGGACGCGGGGCACGCGGGGCGCGAAGGGGGAGCAAGTGCGTACACCCGGAATGCCCGGGGCGCGGGAAGCGGCGCGGCAGCTGCGGGCGGGCGCGAGACCCTGCAGTCACAGCCGCCGCGCAGGCTGCTAGCCCAGTTCCGCCTCGGCCGCCTTCAGCGCCGCGAACTCTTCCTCAGGCGCGTTTCCGACCAGGTGCTTTCTCGAGTAGGCGAAGAAGTACACCATGAGGCCCGCCAGCACGGCCAGCGTGCAGCCGGCGGCGAAGGCGTCGACCACGAAGGTCGAGACGATGGCCACGAGCGACAGCGCGAACGAGATGCTGGTCAAAACGATGCCGCCGGGCGTCTTGAAGCCGCGCTCCATGTCGGGCTCCTTCTTGCGCAGGATAATGTGCGACAGGTTCATCATGGCGTAGGACACGCACGCGGCGAACACGGCCATGCTCAGCAGGATATCGCCGTCCTGCACGATCGCGGCCAGGGCGAACGCGATGGCGCCGAGCACGATGAGCGCAACGTACGGCGTCTTGCGCGAACCGGTGACCGACAGGAACTTCGGCAGATAGCCGGCGCGGGACAGGGCGAACGCCTGGCGGGAGCCGGAGAACACCGTGGAGAAGAACGACGCCACCAAACCGGCAAGGCCCGCGTAGTTCACGAACGTCGCCAGCGGGCCTTCGCCCACCTCGTTCAGCGCGTCGACCAGAGGCGCGGCTGCGGAGCCGGCGAATTCGGCGCCGGCGCCGCCGGCGGTCAGGATAAGCACGAGCGCGCCGGTGACCATGAGCGTCAGCATGGCGCCGATGATGCCGCGGGGCATGTCGCGCTTGGGGTTGGCCGATTCCTCAGCGGCCAGCGGCACGCCTTCGACGGCCAGGAACAGCCAGATGCCGAACGGCAGCGCCGAAAGCACGCCGCCGAGCCCGAAGGGCAAAAGCGCGGTGCCGCCGTCGACCGCGGGCGCGATGTTGAGCAGGTTCGCCGCGTCGAAATGCGGCGCGATGCCGACGAAGAACGCGATGAGCGCCACCATGGCGACCGCCGTGATGCCGAACACGATTTTGAGCGCCTCGCCCACGCCGATCAGGTGGATGCCGACGAACACGATGAAGAAGAAGCCGATGATCGCGGCTGACGGCACATCGGAGAACAGGCCGAGCGCATGCACGTACGCCGCGATGAACGTCGAAATCGCCGCCGGGCAGATGGTGTACTCGATGAGGATGGCGAACCCGGTGAGCGCGCCGCCGACCTTGCCCATGGCGCGGCGGGCGAAGCCGTAGCCGGCGCCGGCCGCCGGCATCGCCGACGACATTTCGGCCAGACCGAGCACCATGAACAGGTACATCGCGCCCATCACCAGGAAGGCGATCAACATTCCCAGCCAGCCGCCGTAGCCGATTCCATAGTTCCAACCTGAGAAGTCTCCACTAATCACATACGCGATTCCAAGGCTCATCAGCAGCACCCAGTTGACGGAGCCCTTCTTAAGCGATCGCTTTTCGAAGTACTCTTTCGACTCCGCCGTTCCGCCGCCAAGAACGGCCGTGCCTGCGGGTGGGGTCATAAGGCATCACATCCTTCGTTTCGCTTCGTTTCCTATCTGGCAAGTGTCGATCGATCCGTTTGCACGGTTTGCATAGTAGGTTCGAGGGCGCGAGGACGGCCGGACAACGTGCGTGTTAGCAAAGCTTCAACCGAAGCGAAACAAGCGCGAAACGCACCAGAAGCGCACGCGTTACATGCACGGCGGGCCGACATCGCTGAGCGAATGCCGGCCCGCCGGGACAGCTGTTATTTTAGTAACTTGATGCTGATGGCCTTTGCTGGGCAGGCCTCCATGCATTTGCCGCATTTCGAGCACTCGGGGATGCGCTTGCTGTGCGGGTCAAGCTGCTCGGGGCAGACATCGACGCACGCGTGGCAATCTACGCCGCGGCTGCGCAGGCACACGTCGGTCTTGACGCGCGGGCGGAGCGTGATATTGAGGTTCGACAGCAGGCTGACCAGGGCGGATATGGGGCAGATCTTACTGCACCACTTGCGCAACACGGTGACCTCGAGGACCAGGATGATCGGGAAGATGATCAGCGCCCAAGAGGGCTCGTCGAACTGCACCAGGTTCCACAGCCCGATGATGGTCGCGAACGTCAAGCCAACCGGGCAGATCAGGCAAAACACCGGGAAGCCGAACACGGCCGCGGAGGCCAGCGTTCCCACCAACACCGCATGACGGCTATCCAGCTGCACGCCATCGCGCTTGCCGCCAACCGGTGCCAGCGCCTTCACGCACGCCGATGCGCCCGGGCAGGCCGCACACGCGGAGGACGCGCAAGCCACCTGCTCTTCCCCGGATTCAGCAATTTGCGCCGCGCCGGCCGCCGACGGTTCCACCTGAGCAGAATCCGCATCGGAGTCGTTGCGAGAAGCCGGGGCGTCGTGCCCGGCACCGCCCTTCGCCGCGCCACGCTTTTTCGGGCGGAAGAACTTCTGCAGCCACGGGACGGGGCACATCCAGGCGCAGAATGCCTTGCCTACCAGGGCGATCAGCACCACAACCAGCACGAACAACAACAGCGGATGCAGCATGACGCCCTTCGCTCCTGCCATGGTCTCAAGTGCGCCCAGCGGGCAAATGGCCGAGATCTGCTGGATGCCGAACGCCGAGGGCGTGCCGATTCCCACGCGGAAAGCCATGCCCGCCAGCGCGAACGCCACACACGCAA
>CALEWN010000245.1 GCA_937925385.1 uncultured Senegalimassilia sp. | reverse complement strand
GGAAAAGATCGTCATCGGCCTGTACAGCCTGCGGGGAAAAGACGGGGAAATGCTGGTGCACGACTGGCGCGCGCCGGTCTGTTCGCTGTACTACGATTCCATGCCCGGTCCCTGCCGCTACGACAGTCCCTCCGGCGAGATCCACGGGGAGATGTCGCTCAAGCGCCAGTACCGCATGGAGAACGGCCGCCTCAAATACTATGTCGATACGCAGCGCAACATCGACGACGGGGTCTTCCGTAAGAGTCGATATCGTCTCGAGCACATCGCTTTTCGGCAGCGACCAGTCGATGCTCTCCACGGCGCGCTTAATCGTGGCAAGGTCGGGAATGGGAAACCCATCCGTCAGCTCGATCGCATCGATGTCACCAGCGGCGTTGATCGCAAAACCCTCCATCTCAGACGACCACTCGCTTGTAAACACATCTGCGAGCTTATCCCACTTGGAACCCGAAGCCGCGTTGTCCGAACATCCCTGATAGAACGCCAGTGCGCCCGTCGGGCTCACCTCAAGAAACGAATAGCGCCTTGGTGACTTGCCCCTCTCGCGTTCCTTCTTTTCCTCCTTCGACTCGGGCTCGCACAGCGCAAAAACCAGCGGCCCGTCGCACTCGAGCGCGCTCCAATCGTACAAGCGCATCGCGCCATCGCAAATATCGCGCTTAACCGCGGCTTCAACCAGGCATTTCGGAATGACGAAACGCATGCCGCTGTCTTCCTTCGGCTTACCGAACTCAGGTTGCACGGTCTCGACGGTCAAATGCTGGCATGCTGCGCCTTCAAACACGGAAGAGGCATAGGGGTCGTCAATCCCCAGGTCCTGGTAATACGCTTTCTCATGAAGAATCAGCAGGTTGTTAGCACCGGCAACGGCGCTGTCCACGATGCGCGGGCGCACGCCGAGATGCTCGTCGAACGCAAGCCAATCGGCAACAAACTCGCACGCCTTCCTGCTTGCAGCGTCTTTAGCGACGTCAACCACCACATACTCGTTCCGCGCAAACCATGCGGGGTAATCGGCTTTCATCAGCTTCTTGGGAACGGGTGCGCGCTTGGAATCATCAATCGCCTTGAAAGATATGCTCGCCATGCCCGCATACGTCTCGTTAAACCGCTCGACGACTTCCTGGATAACCCCGCATTTCGAGTTCGCAAAAGCCTTTCGATTGCCGTATTTCAAAAACGGGATCTTGCTTTTCTGCCCCTCGTACTGCTTCTGGATGAAAACGTTGTCGGCCTCAGGGCTTTCACCTGGGGAAACACGACGCATAGTTGGGCCATCGAAGTCGACCACGTACCGCGGGTACTCGCTTTTCTTCCTGCCATCGAATATCAGACCGGCGGCATTTGCCCTGGTGAACGTTCTAACATTCGCCTTCAGCAACGATTCCGGCGTCACCTTGAGCTCCAACCCGATAATG
>CALEWN010000244.1 GCA_937925385.1 uncultured Senegalimassilia sp. | reverse complement strand
CGTTGCCATGATGGTCCTGTCGTTCGCGTATCTAACCGTACTATTGATTAATTAGGATTATATATCATTAGTAGGAAATGGCAAGGCGCCGCGCCGAACCGCGCCGTGCCTCCCGCGAACATCCACAACCGGGGCCCTGCGCCCCTGCGGCCCTCCCACGTACGCGCCGCGGCTCGCGTGCACTGGAAGGGCCGCGCGAGGAGGGCGCCTACACGGCCGCCTCCCCCGTCTCGCCGGTGCGGATGCGCACCACCTCGTCGACCGGGAAGACGAAGATCTTGCCGTCCCCCACGTTGCCGGTTCGAGCGGTGGCGCTGATCACATCGATAAGCGCGTCTACCTCGGCATCGTCGCAGATGATCTCGAACTTCACCTTCGGCACCATGTTCAACAGCACCTCGGTGCCGCGGTAGTACTCCTTCCAGCCATGCTGGGATCCGCAGCCTTGCACCTGCGAGATGGTCATGCCCGAAACCTTTGCCGCAAACAGAGCGTCTTTGAGCGGCTCAAGCTTTTCAGGACGAACGATAGCGGTGATCTTCTTCATGGTTCAACTCCTTCCAATGCTAGCCGCAGCTTAGTCCAAGCCGATGTATGCAGGGTAAGCGGATTCGCCGTGAGCCGCAATGTCGAGACCCTGAGCTTCCTTCTCCTCGCTGACGCGCAGGCTGCCCTTGAAGCAGGCCTTCACGACGAACGCGAGCACCACATCGAGAATGCCGACGAATACGATGGTGATGGCGATGCCGGCGATCTGGCTGCACAGCAGGCTTACGTCGCCGGTGTACAGAAGGCCGCCGAAGTCGGTCCAGGACAGCTCGGGCACGCAGAAGATGCCGGTGCAGATGCCGCCCACGACGCCGCCGACCGCGTGGCAACCGAAAGCGTCGAGCGCGTCGTCGTAGCCGATCTTGGCCTTGCAGAACGAGATGGCGAAGTAGCAGATAGGAGAGACGATCAGGCCCATGATGATCGCAGCCCAGGGCTCGACGAAGCCGGCAGCCGGGGTGATGACGACCAGGCCGGCGACAAGGCCGGTGGCGGCGCCGACGAGCGTGGGCTTGCCCGCCTTCACGCGCTCGACGATCATCCAGGAGACGAGCGCCGCGCCGGAGGCGACCACGGTGTTGATCAGAGCCAGCCCCGCAACGCCGTCGGCCACGAACTCGGAACCGGCGTTGAAGCCGAACCAGCCGAACCACAGAAGCGTTGCACCCAAGGCCACAAACGGCACGTTATGCGGACGGTAGCTCATCATGCCGAAGCCCTTGCGCTTGCCGAGCATGAGGCACAGGATAAGGCCGGTCAAACCAGAGGAGATGTGCACAACGTCGCCGCCGGCGAAATCGAGCGCGCCGATGGTGTCGCCGATCAGGCTGCCGTCGCCACCCCAGACCATATGGGCGAGCGGCGGATACACCACGACAGTCCACACTGCCACGAATGCGCATACCGCGCCGAACTTCATACGGCCGGCAAGAGAACCTGTGATGATAGCGGTGGTGATCATGCAGAACGCCATCTGGAAGATGAAGTTGATGATGGTGGGATACGTCGCATCCTCGGGAACCGCCTCGGCCTCGGCGAGCATGTCGGTCACGCCGCCCAGGAAGCCGAGCTGATCGAAGCCCCCGAAGAACGGGCTGGAGCCGTCCCCGCCGTACGCCAACGACCAACCGCAGATCGTCCACGTGATCGCCACGATGCCGATGGCCGAGAGCACCATGATCATCGTGTTCACAACGTTCTTTCGACGCGACAGGCCTCCGTAGAAAAACGCCAATCCCGGTGTCATGAGCAAGACGAGCATGGCGCATACCAGCATGAATGCCGTTGAACCCGTGTCATACATCGCGCTACCTCCTTCGTTTCCGATACCCATTCCCTCTGAGCACCTTTTTCTTACGCATTCGATACTGCCACTGATTGACCTGGCCTTTTACGTAATGCGCCATTGTTAACGCTCTGGGAAATGCTTTGTAACGAGCACGAGACGCGGGTGTTACAATGTGGAAACAGGCGAACTTGGTTGAAAGGAACGGGCTTATGAGCGTGCGATTCGTTGCCGTTGAAACGAACGAAGATCGGGAAAAGCTGGCGAAGCTTGCTGACGAGATTTGGCACGAATACTGGCCCGCGATCATCGGCGATGCGCAAACCGATTACATGGTCGAAAAGTTCCAAAGCCTAGAAGCCATCAAGCGGGACATGGCCGAGCATGCCTATGAATACTGGTTCGTGGTCGACGAGGCCGGTAAAACCGTGGGCTACACCGGCGGCCGCGAGGAACCCGAGACCAGCCGCTACTTTATCTCGAAGATCTATTTGCGCGCCGAAGAACGCGGCAAGCATTATGCTTCGCAGATCATCGGCTTCTATACCGATATCTGCCGTTCCCGCGACCTGCATAGCATGTATCTGACCGTAAACAAGCAGAACGATCTTGGAATCCGAGCCTATTACGGCAAAGGGTTCGTCACCATCGAATCCGTCAAGAACGACATCGGCAACGGGTTCGCCATGGACGATTACGTGATGGAAAAGGAAGCGTAAGCGCTTTCGCTTATCTGCCGTGAAACTTAGAGCGTCTTCACAGCGCAAGAAAGGCCCCACGCCTTCGGCTCCGTTCGCCGCATTGCAACGGCAACGCAAGCGCATGCGACTTGCGTGAACGGATTCCGAACGGTGTGGGGCCTTTTGTTGTTCGCGCAGCTACCAGAGCCGGGGACTACAGCGCCCGGTAGCGTTCTTCCACGCTGGCAGCGATGCCCTCGGAGTCAAGCCCCTGCTCATGAAGCAGCTGGCCTACCCCGCCTTGCGTGACGAACGCGTCTTTGATGCCCAGGTTCATTGCCGGGGCATGCAAGCCCATGCGGGCCATCTCTCCAAGCACGCCTTCGCCGACGCCGCCGGTGATAACGCCCTCCTCCACCGTGACAACCAGCTTCGTTTCGGCGGCTGCTCGAATAGCCTGCACATCAAGCGGTTTCACCCAGCGCATATCCACAACACGGGCGCGAATCCCCTGCTCGGCAAGCGCGTCGGCAGCACCCAAGGCCTGACCGACCATACGACCGAACGCCAAGATGGCGACGTCCTCGCCTTCGCGTACCACGCGCGCCTTGCCCTCCGGCAGCACCTCGGCAGCCTCGGGCAGCGGAACGCCCTCGCCCTCGCCGCGCGGATAGCGGATGGCGAACGGGCCGCCCATCGCAAGCGCCGTATGCAGCGCGTGCACGAGCTCGGCCTCGTTCGAGGGAGCCAACACGCGCATGTTGGGAACCATGCGGGCATACACCAGATCGAACACGCCATGGTGCGTAGGGCCATCGGCACCGACGATGCCGGCACGGTCGATGGCGAACACCACATCGAGCTTCGGCAGCGCCACGTTGATGATCATCTGATCGATAGCGCGCTGCATAAAGGTGGAATACAGCGCCACCACGGGCTTTTTGCCGTTCGCCGCCAGGCCGCCGGCGAAACCGACGGTATGCTCCTCGCAAATGCCCGTGTCCACGAAGCGTTTCGGGAACTTATCTGCGAACTCATCAAGACCGGTGCCGCCCTTCATGGCAGCGGTGATGGCGACGATATCTTGGTTCTTCTGCGCCTCGGCAACCAAAGCCTTGCCGAACACGTTGGTGTACTTCGGAGCGGAGGGCTTCCCTGATTTGATGACCTCGCCGGTTGCGATGTTGTAAGGCGCAATGCCATGGAACTTCTCGGGATTGCGCACGGCGGGCATGTACCCTTGCCCTTTTCGCGTGACGACATGCATAAGCACCGGTCCGTCGGCATTCAACACAGCTCGCAGCGTTTCCCGCAACTGCGCGATGTTGTGCCCGTCGATCGGCGCCGTGCACACGATGCCCAGCTGCTCGAAGATCATGGAGTGGGGAATCACGAACTGCTTCATCGATTCCTTCATGCTGCGGCCGAAGTTGGTGATGGCCTTGCCCACCGGGCCGCTGCTCTCCAGATGCTCCTGCACGTTATCGCGCGCCTGGCGATATTGCGACGATGCGCGCATGTAGCCCAAGTGCTTCATGAGCGCGCCAACGTTGTGCGAGATGGACATCTCGTTGTCGTTCAAGATGATGACCATGGGCGTTTGAGCCTGGCCGATGTTGTTCAGCGCCTCGAAGGCCATGCCGCCGGAAAGCGCCGCATCGCCGATGATCGCGACGACCTTCTGGTCAGCGCCCGCCAAATCGCGGGCCTCCGCCAAGCCAAGCGCCACCGAGAGCGAGTCGGATGCGTGCCCAGAATAATGCACGTCGTAGGGGCTTTCGCTGGGCTTGGGGAAACCGGAAAGGCCCCCGTAGGTGCGCAACGTGCCGAAGTCCTTCAAGCGTCCGGTGACCAGCTTGTGCGCATACGCCTGATGCCCCACATCGAACACGATCTTATCCTTGGGGCAATCAAGCAGGCTATGCAACGCCAGGATAATCTCCACCGCGCCCAAAGACGAGGCAACGTGACCACCGGTTTTCGAGGTGGTGGTCACGATCTCCTGGCGGATCTCGCCCGCAAGTATAGATAGCTCCTCATTGCTGAGGAGCTTCAGGTCGGCAGGGGATGCGATTATGTCCAGAATGCGCTTATCGCTCATGCTGCGCCTTTCCTTTGTCATGCCATCCGATCGCCTTGCGCGACCTAGGCGGAAACGACAGCCTGGCCTTGCTGAGCCGCGCCGTCGTCCGCTTGACCTTCCATACGCGCATCCGCCGCTGATGCCGCAGATTGCGCGATGCCATCGGCAAGCTCTGCCGGGGCATCGGAGGCCAGCGCCTCTTGGACGCTGGCCTCTTCAATACCCTGTTCAAGCAAATCGCTTGCACGAAGTCCCAGGCCAACCGCTTCCTCATACAGGGAAAGCGCCTGGTTCAAGGGCAAATCCTTATCGTTTACCGCTTCGACGATCTCATCAAGGCGGCTTTTGAGCTCCTCGAAGGATCCGTACGATTCCAATGCCACCGAATCGCGCCCTTACAGCACCAGGGGCTGTGCCGGGTCATCACCGGTGGGAGCAGCAGCGCCATCGTCGATGTCCTTGGCGATGCGGCCGAGCACGCCGTTGACGAAACGCGGGGAATCGTCCTCGCCGCCGAAATCCTTCGCCAGCTCCACCGCCTCGTTGATGGCAACGCTGGTAGGCACGTCTTCCACGAACATGATTTCATAGGCGGCCAAGCGCAAGATGGAGCGGTCAACGATGGGCATGCGGCCCAGCGACCAGTTCTCCGCAGCGGCCTTCAGGCTGCCGTCGATGACGATGCGGTTCTGCTCGACGCCGCGCACCAGTTCCTGAGCATACTGCGAAAGCGGGCCCTCCTCGGACGGGAACACGCCTTCAGCCACGATCTGGGCTGCGGAAGCGCCCTTGATCTCGGCAGTGTACAGAACCTGCAGCGCGACGCGACGTGCCGTCGTGCGCTCGTGTCTTTTCGATGCCATGTGCAAATAATCCCCTGTGCTTCTTCTTGTTCCTAACGGTTGAACTGGACGCCGTCGATGTAGACGTCGACCGATCCAACCTGCGCGCCCACCTGACTTGCAACGGCGTCCGCCACGGACTGGCGGACCGCAGCAGCCACGTCGGGCAGCACGTGTCCATAATAAACGTCGATGCGCACCGAGATCTGCAGCTTGTCGTTTTCATCCGCTGCGATCTCGATACCGGACGTGGAGGGCTTGCCGCCGAGCACGCCGCGGATGCCGCGGCCTGCCACGGGGGCGTTGCCCACGCTGGCAACGCCGTCCACGTCGGCTACGGCGATGGAGACGATGGTTTCGACGACGCCCGGCGCAAGCGCCATGCCGTCAACGGTCAAATCGCTCATAACACATCTCCCATCTGGGTTTCGATGAAGTCCGTGGTGGCCTCGCCGGCGCAGAACACCTGGTTATCCAGCACGCGGCGATGGAAAGGCAGCGTGGTGGGGATGCCCTCGATGACGAACTCGTCAAGGGCGCGACGACCGCGCGCCAGGCACTCCTCGCGATCCTGGCCGTACACGATGAGCTTAGCCACCATGGAGTCATAGAACGGGCTGATCTTCGACCCGGAATGCACGTATGCCTCCACGCGCACGCCCGGGCCCGCCGGGGGCTCGAAGCGCGTGATGGTGCCAGGGCACGGACGGAAACCGTGCTCGGGATCCTCGGCGTTGATGCGGAACTCCATGGCATGGCCGAACGGCGTGAAAGGCGCCCTATCGGCGCAGCTCATAGGCTCGCCGGAGGCGATGCGCAGCTGCTCTTTGATGATATCGGTGCCCGTGATCTGCTCGGATACCGGATGCTCCACCTGCACGCGCGTGTTCATCTCCATAAAGTAGAACTTGCCCGTGGTGTCCAGCAGAAACTCGATGGTGCCGGCATTGCGGTAGTCCACGGCGCGCACGGCCTTGATGGCGGCGACGCCCATGGCGCGGCGCAGCTCATCGGTCAGCGCCGGAGAAGGAGCCTCCTCGATAAGCTTCTGGTGGCGACGCTGCACGGAGCAGTCGCGCTCGCACAGGGCCACGTTGTTGCCGAAGTCGTCGGCGAGCACCTGGACCTCCCCGTGACGCGGGCGCAGCACAAGCTTCTCAAGGTACCCCCCGTCGTTGCCGAACGCGGCGCCGGCCTCGGCGCGGGCGGCCTTGTAGTGCGATTCCAGGTCGGCGGGGTCGTGAACCTCGCGCATGCCCTTGCCGCCGCCGCCGGCGGTTGCCTTGATGAGCACGGGATAACCCACGCTCTCGGCGAACTGACGGGCCTCCTCAACGGTGTCGATGCAGCCGTCGGAACCGGGGACGGTGGGCACGCCGCAAGCCTTCATGGTCTCGCGGGCAGAGGACTTGTCGCCCATACGCTCGATGCACTCGGCGGAAGGGCCGATGAACACCAGGTCGTTGTCCGCGCAGGCGCGGGCGAAGTCGGCGTTTTCCGCCAGGAAGCCGTAGCCAGGATGGATGGCATCGGCTCCGGTGATGGTTGCCGCCGCGATGATGTTGGACATGACCAGGTAGCTTTTCGTGGCCTGAGCAGGACCGATGCACACCTTCTCGTCGGCATACTGCACGGGATAGGTGTTCTCGTCCTCGGTGGAGTACACCGCCACGGTCTTGACGCCCAGCTCCTTGCAGGCGCGCATGACGCGCAGGGCAACCTCGCCGCGGTTTGCGATGAGTACTTTCTTGAACATGTTACTGCTCCGAGATGGGCTGGACGGAATGGGGCTCGATGTAGAACAGCACGGTGCCGAACTCGACCGGATCGGCGTCCTTGACGCACACCTCGCGCACAGTGCCCATCTCCTCGGCGGTGATCTCGTTCATGAGCTTCATGGCCTCGACGATGCACAGGGTCTGGTTGGCGGCAACCTCGTCGCCCACCTTCACGAACGCAGGCTCGCCCGGGGCGGGAGCTGCGTAGAACGTACCGACCATGGGGGCCTTGACGGCATACCAGTTGGCGGGACGCTCAGGCTCGGCGGCGGCAGCGGCCGGAGCGGCAGGCGCCGCTGCAGGAGCTGCGGGCGCGGCGGCGACTGCCGGAGCGGCGGCAACCGGTGCGGCGGCCGGCATTGCGCCGGGCATGCGCACGGCGATGCGCTGACCGCCGTCCTCGACCACGATCTCGCCTACGCCGCTTTCCTCGGCAACGCGAACCAGTTCGCGAATCTGGTTGATATCCACGTAATCGTCCTCCTTGGTATTGCTGGACTCCTCCTGCATGAGGAAGTCGACTTTCTCGGATGCACGGTGCTTGCTTAAGAAGGTGCGCGCCTCGTTGGGGAACAGGGCGTACATGAGCACGTCCTCTTCGCTTTGGGCCAGGTCGCCGACCTCTTCGACGACCTCGTCATAGGTGGTGGTGACCAGGCTGGACGGGGCAACGTCGTCGGGCAGCACCTGGGAGTTGCCCGCGACCTTCTTCATGATCTCGGGATCGATGCGTCCCGGGGCCTTGCCGTAATAGCCGCAGATGTAGTCCTTCATTTCCTTGGACACGACGCCCCAGCGCTTGCCGGTGAGCACGTTGAACACGGCCTGCGTGCCAACGCTCTGGGCCATGGGCGTGACGAGCGGCGGATAGCCGCCCTCTGCACGCACGCGCGGGATCTCCTTCATGACCTCGGGAAGGCGATCGGATGCGTTCTGCACCTCGAGCTGGCTCATAAGGTTGGACATCATGCCGCCGGGCACCTGATGCGAGTACACCTGCATGTGGATGAGCGAGGATACGCCGCGCTTGTAGTGGCTGCGCTTGCGCACTTCCTCCCAGTATTCGGCGATCTCGAACAGCAGGTCCAGATCAAGGCCGGTGTCGTAACGGCTCTCCTGCAGCGCCGCCACAATCATCTCGACGGCGGGCTGGGAGTTGCCGAAGGCCAGCGGCGCGGATGCGGTGTCGACGATGGACACGCCCGCCTCGGCTGCCTTGAGGTAGTTGGCCGGGGCCATGCCGCCGACGTAGTGGCAGTGCAGATGCACGGGCAGGCCGATCTCGGCGTTGAGGGCCTTAACGATGCGCTCGGCGCGATACGGCGTCATAAGGCCGGCCATGTCCTTCACGCAGATGGAGTCGGCACCGAGCTCCTTGAGCTGCTGCGCATATTCAAGGTAGCTGTCAAGCGTGTGTACCGGGGAGATGGTGTAGGAGATGGCGCCCTCGAAATGACCGCCGCATTCGTTGACGGCCTCGGCGGTATCCACCACGTTGCGGATATCGTTGAGCGCGTCGAACACGCGGAACACGTGCACGCCGTTGCGCTTGGAAGCCTTGATGAAGCGGTTCACGATCTCTCGGGAATAATGCTTGTAGCCAACCAGGTTCTGACCTCGGGTGAGCATGGACAGCGGCGTGTTCGGCGTTGCCGCGTTGATGGAACGCAGGCGGTCCCACGGATTCTCATCCAAAAAGCGCATGCACGAGTCGAACGTCGCGCCGCCCCATGCCTCGATGGCCCAGTAGCCGACGCAATCCATCTTCGGCAGGATCGGCAGCATGTCGCCGATGCTCATGCGCGTCGCCCACAGGCTTTGCTGGCCGTCACGGATAGTGGTATCCATGATCTGAAGCCTTGACATGAACTCGCACCCCCTTCGTTTTCAAGTGATACAGACCGTATAGATCGAAACCAGGATTATAGAAGATACCGGAGCCGATACCGTGCGCACACGGCGAATTCACGGGCAAGAAACAGAAACGCCGCCCAGGCGGCATAAAGAAAGGGCGCCCAAGGCGCCCTTAAAGCCGTGATGTTATCCCGCTTGATTAGACGCGTTTGATGACGCGGCCGTCGCGGGTGTCGATCTGCAGCACGTCGCCGATCTCGACGAACGTGGGCACCTGCAGCTCGACGCCGGTCTCGAAGGTTGCCGGCTTGGTGGTGTAGATGTCGCTGTACCCCTTAAAGAAAAAAAAAATCTGCGTGCACTCGAGCTCGACGAACA
>CALEWN010000243.1 GCA_937925385.1 uncultured Senegalimassilia sp. | reverse complement strand
CGGAAAGGGGGTTCAAACATATGAGCGAGCAAAACGGGACCGGCAAACCTCGCGGGAAAAGCCGCAAATGGCCCATTACCGCGGCTGTGGTGGCGGTGGTTGCGGTAGTTGCCGGCGGCGGCTTCTGGGTTTGGCACGAACAACCCAGCTTTTGCAACGCCATTTGCCATACGCCCATGGATCCATACCTTGCCGCCTTCGAGCAGGAGCCGGGCGTGCAGGGCGTTGACAAGTGGGGGAACACGGTGGAGAACACCGATTCCATGTTGGCGGTGGTCCATGCGGTGCCAAAGGAAGAAGGCGGCGCTGATGCGAATTGCCTAAGCTGTCACAAACCCACCATGTCCCAGCAGCTGACCGAGGTGAGCGAGTGGGCGACCGGCAATATGCCGCTGTACGCCAACGAAGCATATGGGCTGGTGCTTGGGGAGCGCGATACCGAGCAGCTCGGCGAGTGGCTGAACCAGGATGGCGATGCGTTCTGCTTGAATTCGGCGTGCCATAACATCACGCGCCAGGATTTGGTGAAGGCGACTGCGCAGTATGGCGAGCGCAACCCGCATATGGCCATGCATGGGCAAAAGCTCGACTGTGGAGATTGCCACAAGGCACATCGTGCTTCAGTGAACGCGTGCAGCCAATGCCACGACGACGCGCCCATTCCCAATGGGTGGCTAACGTACGATCAGGCTCGGGAAACGGCAAATCGAGCATAATCGCGCTTTCATGGGAGATTATGCTCGAGGGACAGGCCGGTTCGGTTGGGCCTGCAGGATGAAAAGCGAGTAGAACCTAAGGCGCCGGCTTTATGCCGGCGCCCTTTTCATCCAGGAGACTATCTGCGTTGTTGTTTTTTCGGATTGGATGCCGGCTTGAAGTTCGGCATGTATTCGCCTAAGCGTATGAAAGGCCCCGTTTGCAAGTTCCGCCCATGAACGGGATCGACATGGTGGAAGCGCGCAACGGCGGCTTCACTGCTTCAAGGGTCGCAGCTGCGTCAGGGTGCTCAGGCGTTTTTCCTCCTCGCGTTGCTGCAGGTCCGCCATCACCACATGGCCCGCCATGGCGATGTCGCGGCACTTGTCGGGGGCAAGGCGGCTCCACAGGTATTGCGTGGCGATGCGGTCCACGCCCGCGAGCACGATGTCCTGCATGCGCCGCCCTTCGTCGGTGCATGCCACGTACACGGCTTTGCGGTCGTCAGGCGCGCTCATGCGCTCCACCCAGCCGCGCTCGGCCAGGCGGTCGGTCGCCCGTACGGCGGTGGCGCTTGTGAGCTTCAGCTGACGCGCCAGGTCCACGATGCGCATGGGATGCCCCACTTCCCCTAAGCGCTGCAGCACGCGGCATTCGCTGAACGTCGCCCCATCGCAGGACTCCTCCAAGGCTTTCTCTATGCGCTTTCGCAGCACCTCGAACGACGCGAGCGCGCGGGAGGCGAAGAACTTGCGCGACATCTCGCGGGAAAGCGGCGGTTCGATGGTTGCGCCCGCCATGACGGCGGCCTCGCAGATCGAGCGGAACGGCGCGGTTTGGGTGGGGAAGATGCGGTAGAGCTGGGCGATGATGGCGGGGTTGGCCTGTTCGATGTGGCGGATGCCCGCCTCGAGCACGCGCACGCGGCTTCCTCGTTTTCCGGGCGCGTGGATGCGCTCGACGAAACCGGTGTCTTCCAGCTTGTTCACGGCATGCGTGATCACGTTGGGCCTCAAATCCAGCATGATGCCCAGGTCCTTCTGCCCGATGGGCTCGGGTTCGGCGGCGGCAAGCTTGATGAGCACGCGATATTGCGTGCAGTTCAGGCAGCTTGCTTCGCGAAGGCCTTCCTTCAAGCCCTCATGGGCAAGTTCGAACGCCACGAAAAACGTTGAATCAAGAAGATATTTCTCAGGTTTGCGGTGTTCGGTCGAGGTGTCGCTCATGACGGCCTTTCGTGTCATCAAATCGTTGCATTAGTGAACCATGATACTTCTTTCTCCTCGTCTGTGGCTTATTCGTTTCATGTCCGCGTCAACCTTTCCATAACTTCACGCCGATCGCGCCCGTGCGCCGTTCGGGTCGCGTCGCGCGGAGGGGCGCGCATTTGCGCGGTATACTGGCGATGAGCCTGAAAACCAAGGTCAGGAGGGGTTGCCATGAACATCGTCCATCGCGAGGATCAGCAGCTGTGCGAGCACGCGCTTTTAAGCCCGGATGCGGCGAAGTCCGACGAATCCGAGGGCCGCGCGCGTTCGGCGGAGCCGGATTTCCTGCGTACCGAATTCCAGCGCGACCGCGATAAGATCCTGCATTGCAAGAGCTTCCGTCGCTTGTCGCACAAAACCCAGGTGTTCCTGGCTGCCGAAGGCGATCATTTCCGCACGCGGCTCACCCATACCTTGGAAGTGGCCCAGATAGCGCGCACCATCGCCCGCGCCCTTGGGCTCAACGAGGACTTGGCTGAGGCCATCTCGCTCGGCCACGACCTGGGGCACACCCCGTTCGGCCATACCGGCGAGGCCGCCCTTGCGGGGTGTCTGGCCCGCCGGCGCGGTATCGACGTGGCATCCGCCCAGGTGGCTGCCCAGTATCGGCACAACGAGCAAAGCCTTCGCGTGGTGGAGCGCATCGAGAATGACGGCCGGGGCCTCAACCTTACCGCCGAGGTGCGCGACG
>CALEWN010000242.1 GCA_937925385.1 uncultured Senegalimassilia sp. | reverse complement strand
GTTCGGCCTTGAGGGCGACGCCGAGGCGTTCGGTGTGGTCGCCGTGCGGGCGTTCATCCTGTGCGTGCCCATCGACCTGATCAACCAGCTATTCGTGAACTACTACCAGGGCACGGGCAACGTGCGCGCCGCAAGCGCCATCGCCGTGGGGCAGTCGGGCCTGTTCGCCGTGCTGTTCGCGTTGGGGACGGTATGGTTTTGGGGCGCGACGGCGGTGTGGACGTCGTTTCTGGTGGGCGAGGCCGTCACGCTGGCGTTGCAGCTGGTCGTGGCCGGCGTGCTGTGGAAGCGCAGGTCGGCGAAGGGGGCTGCCCACGATGCGCCCGAAGCTGCGGCGGATGCGTGCGAGCGGGCCGGTTTGCTCGACAAGATGATGTACCTGCCCGAAACCTTCCAGCAGGATTGGCGGGCCTGGCGGGCCTTTTCCTGCGAACCCGATATCGCATCGGTCGCGGCGTGTTCGCGGCAGGTGGCGGCGTGGTGCGAGGCGCAGGGCATCGACGGGCGCCGTTCCTATCTGGTGCCGCTGGCGGTGGAGGAAATGGCCGCCAACGCGGTCGAGCACGGCTTTGCCAAAACGAAGCACCCGGCCATCGACGTGAAGCTCATCTTGAAGCGCGACGGCACGTTGGTGTTGCGCATACGTGACAATGGCGCGCCGTTCAACCCCATGGACCTAGACCTTTCCGCTGCCGATTCTTGTTCTGCCGTTGGCATTCGCATGTTGCGCCAAGGCGTGAGGGGCGTTGAATACCAAAACACGGTCGGCCTTAATAACGTGGTGGTTACATTATCCGCACCTGCGTAAGGTCGTGTCTCCAAAGAAATCACGCAAAGCGACTACCTGTGCATTCGCGCAGATAGTCGCTTTATTATTCGCCGAGCGTTACATTCTGCTTGTAAAATAATTCACGAAAGCGAATTATTGTCAATTGACTAACATACAACGGTGAGAATAATATATCCACCAAGCAACGATTTGTTCGCCGTTGCGTACAAAAGGGGTAATCTCATCAGGAAGGAAAGGGAAGATATGAAGAAGCAACTTCGCGTCGTGGTCGCGGCCGTATGCGCGTTCGCGATGGTCGGCGCCTTCGCTCTGACCGGCTGCTCGTCCAACAGCGGCTCCACCGAGCAGAAGAACGATTCCGCCACCGAGCAGTCCGCTGACAACAATAAGGAGCAGGTCGAGCTGCAGGTGTTCGCGGCCAACTCCCTGTCCAAGGCTATGGAAGAGGTCCAGGCCGCCTATATCGCCGACGGTCATGACAACGTTTCCTTCGCCGACACGCAGTACAAGGCTTCCGGCGAGCTCAACGAGATGCTGGGCGCCGGCTCCTACGCCGACCTGCTGATCAGCGCCTCGAAGGGCTCCATGGACACCGCCGTGGAGAAGGGCTACGTCGACTCTTCCACCCGCGTTGACATGTTCAAGAACGACCTGGTCATGGTTTCCAAGGAAGGCGCCGACATCAAGGACGTCACCCTTGACGACATCGCCGCCGGCAAGTACTCCATCTGCGTGGGCGACGACTCCGTGCCCGCCGGCAACTACGCTGCTCAGTCCCTGTCCGCGGTGGGCGTGTACACTCCCGCCGCTTCCGACGAGGGCAAGACCGGCAAGGACATCTCCGGCAAGGGCGGCAGCTACCAGGCCTTCGTCGATGCCGGCCACAAGGTGGTCACCGACACTTCCGTGGGCAACGTGTGCAAGCATGCCCAGTCCGGCGACGTCGACGTTGCCTTCGTTTACACCTCCGATGTGTACCGTTTCGGTGGCGTGCAGATCGTCGGCACCGTGCCTGCCAACACGCACAAGAACATCGTGTATCCTGGCGCCGTCACCTCCGAGAGCAAGAACGCTGCCGCTACCCAGGAGTTCCTGGATTGGTGCCTGAGCAGCGACAAGGCCCAGGAGATCTGGCAGAAGTGGGGCTTCGAGCTGGCGTAAGCGCCGCGCTTGAAACCGCATAGCACATAAGCGAACGAAGCAAGGGGATGGGGACGATTCGGCCTCATCCCCTTACCGCGTCCAAGGACGGGATGTATGACGAAACAGGGAAAACGTGCGAAAAGGCTTATCGCAAGCCTTGCTGTTACGGCGGCGCTGGCGCTGTGCGCGCCGGCCGTGGCGCTTGCCGACGACGCGCTGGGCGATGTGGATACGCCCGCGGTAAGCGCGAAGCCGCAAGCCACCCCTTCGGGCTCCGATGCGCAATCCGCAGGCGATGTGGATACGTCGGCGGTGCAGGTGTCCAAAGATGGCGACGCCGCGGCGCTCGAGGGCAGCAGTTTTGCGATAAGCGACTTCTTGCGCGCGCAGAAGGGCTCCAACCGCAGCATCGACGGCGAATATCGCGGCTATGCGTACCTTATCGGCCAGGGGGTCGGGCAGGCGGCGCAGCTCATCGCCGTGAACGACCAGGTGGTGGCCTATATTCCGCCTGCCATGGCCCAGCAGCTCTCCCTCGACCTTGAGGATGGGCAGACGCAAGCGCAGCTCAGGCAGCTGTTCTGCGCGCTCGATGCGGGCCAGTCGTCGGGTTCGGTGCCCCTAAGCGGCATCTCCGCGTGGCATTTCACCATGCAGCAAGCCTATGACCTGGGTGCCGTGCGCTTGATGTTCGACCAGGAGATCTCGGGCAAGGCATACGTGCTGGCCATCGGGGTGGACGGCAGCGACATCACCGACAGCGAGAACGCGAACTACGCCAAGCCCTCGTTCGCCGATTTCGGCGTGATCGCGTCCGCCGACCAGGTGAACATCGTCGCCAAGCCCACGGGCCTGGCCGCGGCGGGCGAGTTCCTGCAGAACCTGGATTGGAGCCCGCTGTGGGTGAGCCTGCGCACTACGGGCATCGCCATCGTGTTCATCGTCATCTTGGGCTTGTTGGCGGCGTATTTCTGCCTGAACCTCAGCTCGCGTGCGAAAAGCATCTTCGACGCCATCTTCACCATCCCCATGGTGCTGCCGCCTACCGTGTGCGGCTTCATCCTGCTTTTCGCGTGCGGCTCGAACACGGCGTTCGGCCGGTTCTGGATAGAGACGGGCTTTCCGCTCATCTTCAGCCCTGCGGCGTGCGTCATCGCCGCGGTGGTGGTGGCGTTCCCGCTTATGTACCGCAACGCGCTCGGCGCGTTCGAAAGCCTTGACCGCAACATGCTCGATGCCGCCCGCACGCTGGGGTGGAGCAACGCGAAGATCTTCGTGCGGCTGATGCTGCCGCTGTCGTGGTCGAGCATCGCGGCCGGTATGGTGCTCGCGTTCGCGCGCGCCCTAGGCGAGTTCGGCGCCACGCTGTTCATGGCGGGCAACTACGTGGGCATCACGCGCACCATCCCCATCGCCATCTACTTCGAGTGGATGAACGGCAACAGCGACGTCGCCTGGTTCTGGACGGGCGTCATCATCGTGTTCTCCCTGGTGGTCATCGTGTTCATCAACCTGTGGAGCGGGCACACCACCAAATATCGCAAGCGTTCGGAGTAAGCCATGAGCCTTGAAGTAGACATCGAGAAGAAGTTCAAAGGGTTCAACCTGCAGGCACGGTTCTCGGCAGGGGACGAGACGCTGGGGCTTTTGGGCGCGTCGGGATGCGGCAAAAGCCTGACCATGCGCTCCATCGCCGGCATCGAGCGGCCTGATTCGGGCAAGATCGTGGTCAACGGCACGGTGTTCTTCGACCGCGCGCCCGGCAAGAAGGCGCGCGTGGACCTGACCCCGCAGCAGCGCAAAACCGCCTTGCTGTTCCAGAACTACATGCTGTTCCCCAACCTGACCGTGGCGCAGAACGTTGCGGCGGGTATCGCCAAGGACGTGTCGCCGGCAGATCGCGACGCCATGGTGCAGGCCGAGCTCAAGCGCTTCGGCCTGTCGGGCTTCGAGAAGCGCTATCCCGTGCAGCTTTCCGGCGGCCAGCAGCAGCGCGTGGCGCTCGCGCGCATGCTCGCGGCGCGTCCGGGCATCCTCATGCTCGACGAGCCGTTCTCCGCGCTCGATGCGCCCCTGAAAAGCGTTCTGGAGCAGAACCTGGTCAGCCTGTTCGACGCGTTTCGCGGCACCATCCTGTACGTGTCGCACGACATCGACGAGGCGCTGCGCTTCTGCGACCGCATCGCCGTGGTGGAATCCGGGCACATTATGGAGATGGGTACGGGGGACGACCTGGTGAACCGCCCGCAAAGCCAGGCCGGCATCAAGCTGTCGGGCTGCAAGAACGCCACGCAGGCCGAGCGCCGCGGGTCGCGCACGGTGTGGCTGCCGAAGTGGGGCGTGCAGGTGGAGACGGCCTCCGAGGTGCCCGAAGGCGTCAAATGCCTGGGCGTGCGCGCGTTTTACCTGCAACGCGCCGATGGCCCGGGGCGCAACTGCTTCCGCATGCGCGTGGACCGTGTGAGCGACTCGCGCTTCGAGCGCACGGCGCTGCTGGGCTTTTTGGATCGCAGCCCCGAGGCGGCGCCGGCGGTCGAGCGCACCGAGGACGAGATGAAGTACCTGCACCAGCACCTGTTCTGGCGCGTGGACAAGCTGAAGACCCCGGCCGGCCTGCTGCCGTACGAAGGCGAGGAGCTGTGGGTGCGCATCCCGCCCGACAAGGTGTATCTGGTCTCGCGCTGAGCCCTTGCCTCTTGGCTGCGGTCGGGCGCGTTTCGGTTCGGGGCAGCGCCGCGGGCGCTTCGGCTTGAAGATGCCGCTAAGCTCGGCGTTGGCAGCCGCCGCGGCGCAAGGGGCTTTCGGCTAACGGGTCTGGTGGTTCGGTGGGGCAATTGTTACCGAGCCGGATGCATTCGCTTCGCCCGTGGTACACTGGGGATTCTGAAACGAGAGGGGACCTCATGAAGGACGGACACGGCCGCACCATCGATTACCTGCGTATATCGTTGACGGACCGTTGCAACTACCGTTGCATCTACTGCATGCCGGAAGAGGGCGTGCAATCCATGTGCCATACCGACATCCTGCGCATCGAGGAGATCGCGCATGTGGTTCGCGTGTTCTCGGGCCTGGGCATCAAAAGCGTGCGCTTGACCGGCGGCGAGCCGCTGGTGCGCAAGGGCGTGGTGGACCTGGTGCGCGATATCAGCGACACGCCCGGCATCAAGAACATCTCGCTCACCACCAACGGCGTGCTGTTGCCGCGCATGGCCGATCAGCTGCGCCAGGCGGGGCTTTCGCGCGTGAACATCTCGCTCGACACGCTCGATGCCGAGCAGTTCCACGCCATCACGCGCCGCGGGTATCTGCAGGAGGCCCTCGACGGCATCGACGCCGCGCTTGCTGCCGGCTTCAACCCCGTGAAGATCAATGCGGTCGCGGTGCGCCAGCTGCACCAGGATTACCTGGCGTTCGCGAAGCTCTCCATCGACCGCCCGCTGCATGTCCGTTTCATCGAATACATGCCCGTGGGCGAAAGCTCGGGGTCCGACGGCTGCGGTTGGGGTCCCGACGATGTGATCAGCTGCGAGGAGCTGTTCGAGATCATCAATCGCCAGGCGCGTGCCGAGGGCCTGCCCGAGCTGGTGCCCGCCGGCGAGCACCAGCCGCTCGGCTGGGGGCCCGCGCGCTACTTCGAGTTCCCCGGGGCGAAGGGCACCGTCGGCTTCATCAGCCCTATGAGCAGGCATTTCTGCGGCGAATGCAACCGCATGCGCCTTACGGCCGACGGGAAGCTGCGCCCGTGTTTGTTCAGCGACCGCGAATACGACATCCGCGGCATCCTGCGCAGCGGAAAGCCCGAGGAGCAGATTGATCGGGATCTGGCCGACGTGTTCCGCACGGCGCTCGGTGCGAAGCCCGACGATCACGACGACGTCATCGGCACCGAACGCCGCATGTCGCAAATAGGTGGATAGAGAGATCTGATTTAAGGAGAGCGAATATGACTGAGCAGCAGCATTTGACGCATATCGATGAGAAGGGCGATGTGCGTATGGTCGATGTTTCCGAGAAGGATATCACCAAGCGCGTGGCCGTGGCCGAGGGCTTCATCAGCATGCATCCCGACACGCTGGCGCTTATCGTCGAGGGAAAGGCGGCCAAGGGCGACGTGCTGGCATGCGCGCGCGTGGCGGGCGTCATGGCTGCCAAGCAGACCAGCACGCTCATCCCCATGTGCCATCCGCTCAACATCACGAAGGCGAAGGTGGAGTGCGAGCCGGTGCATGCAGGCGAGCGCGAGGACGGCCGCGTGGGCATCCATGTGACCACCACCACGGGCGTCACGGGCAAGACCGGCATCGAGATGGAGGCGCTCACCGCTGCAAGCGTGGCGTGCCTGACTATCTACGACATGTGCAAGGCGGTCGACCGCGGCATGGAGATCATGGACGTGCGCCTGCTGTTGAAGGACGGCGGCAAGACCGGCCTGTGGACTCGCGAGGAGCAGGGTGAATAGCTCCCTAGGACATATTCTTTTGGTTGCGAACCCGGCTGCGCAAAGCGGGGCGGGGGCTGCTGCGGCCGAGCGTGCAGCGGCGAACCTGCGTGCGGCGCTTGGCGAGGATGCGGTCACCGTGGTGCGCACGGCGGGTCCCCGCCATGCGTGCGCCATCGCCGAGGGCGCACAGAGCGTGCAGACGGTGGTGGCCCTTGGCGGCGACGGCCTTATCCACGAGGTGGTGAACGGCCTGATGACGCGTCCGGCGGGCGATCGTCCGCAGCTTGGCGTCATCCCCGTGGGGTCCGGCAACGATTACGCGCGAACGCTGGGGGTGCCGGCGAAGGCCGATCGCGCGTGCGATCTGCTGCTGTCGGCGTGCCCGCAACCTGCCGATGTGGGGCGCGTGAACGGCAGCTTCTTCGCCGAAACGTTGTCGTTCGGCTTGGATGCGGCAATCGCGCTCGACACCATGGAGCGTCGCAAGCGCACGGGCAGGCATGGGGCTGCGCTGTACATGGCAAGCGGTTTCGACCAGCTGTTCCATCATCTCGACCAGCGCGAATATCGCCTGCAGCTTGACGACGGCCCTGTGATGGAAGGCAAATCCATCACGTTCGCGGTGCAGATGGGGCCCTACTATGGCGGCGGGTTCCGCATCTGCCCCGACGCCCGCCTTGACGACGGGCTGCTCGATGTTTGCATCAGCCATCCGCCCATCACGCCCGCGGGCGCGGCGGCCATCTTCCTGATGGCAAAGGGCGGCAACCACACGCGCCTTGCGTGCATGGAGCTGCATCAGGCGCGCAAGGCGCACGTGGAGTTCGACGAGGTGCCCGCGGCCCAGGTGGACGGCGAGCGTATAGAAGCGCGAACGTTCGACGTGGAGGCGCTGCCCGCGGCTTTGCGCGTGCTGCGCTAGCACGTCACGGCGGCGTTTGCCTTCGGGCGCGGAGTTGCAGGGTCATGTGGTTCACGCTGCGCGTCAGCGCGGAATCGCGGGGTTTGCGCCTGTGCATCGATTTCAACCCTGAATGCACGACGGCCCGGGATCGATCGACCCCGGGCCGTTTCGCTTCGCGTTACCTTCTTGCTCGCAGCGCCTTGAGTACCAGATAGCAGATGAGCGCGCCAAGAGCGGCGGCTATGGTGTCCACCAGCCAATCCATGGGATCGCAGCTGCGGCCGGGGGTGAATATCTGATGGAACTCGTCGGTGACGCCGTATACGCTCGAGAGCGCCGCGGCAACGACGGGCGCCCACTTCGACAGCGCGTCAATGGGCTTTGCCACCAGCAACGCGCCGGCAGGTCCTTGCGGCTTCAGGTGGAACCTTGCAGCGTTGCATAGCGCCGCACCGAGTACCAGATACTCGCAGAAGTGCCCGACGGGGCTTACGTCGACCTCGTGCCCGAACAAGGCGGCAGCTTGCGTGGCCAGCCATTGCTTCACCGCGGAGAAGATGCCGGTTCCGGCGTCTATCTGATTGCCCGTCCTGCTGGACATGAAGAAGATGAGCACCAGCATGGCGATGACGGCGATCCAGGAGACAATGCAGGCGGTTTTGCGTTGGCTATTGCCGGTGACCTGCGGATTCTCGGGATTCGAAGCGTTGTTTGCAGCGATTTGGGAAGCGTTTTCGTTAGTCATAATGCATCCCAGTCTAGCAAAAACGTCCCCGCGCGCCGGGGGCGTGCGGGGACGTTCACGAAAGGTGCGGGGGTTGATGCGCCGCTTTCGGCGGGTTCGCCCTTCACTGAAAGCGCGGGCCGAAGGCGTTCCAGCCCGCTGTCTTGTTACAGCTGACGCAGGACGTTGACCATCTCGATGGCGCCGACGCCGCACTCGAAGCCCTTGTTGCCGGCCTTGGTGCCCGCGCGCTCGATGGCCTGCTCGATGGTGTCGACGGTCAGCACGCCCATCATCACCGGCGTGCCCGTTGCCAGCTGCACCTGCGCGATGCCCTTCGACAC
>CALEWN010000241.1 GCA_937925385.1 uncultured Senegalimassilia sp. | reverse complement strand
GAGATGAGGTCCGCTCATGGGTTTGCCGCAAATCTTCTTCGCCGTCATCTTTGGATGTGCTTCGCTGTTCGTCGCTTTTCAATTGATGAATGGCAATTGTCTTCAGCTGGTATACAAATATGACGAGAAAGCAAATCATCAGAAGCAGCAGCAAGACGCAAAAGCCAAGGAAATCGGCATGTTGGCATGCGCCGTTACGTTTGCCTTTTTTGCGACCGACGCAAGTCTGCTGTTCTATGAAATCGGGCGAAGCATGGGCATATACGACATGGCCCAGATATTCTCAGTTGCATGCGATATCGCAATGGTTGCGTTTTTGGTAACAGTGGTTCGACTCTATCTGAAACTGGTCGGTTCGAAAGACCCGAAAGCAAAATTCAAGAGCAGCAACGTCCGCGTAACCATTTTCGTTTTAGTGCAATGCATTCTGCTCAGCGTGATGGCGATTGTCTTCTAAGAGTTGCACTCACAGCTGTCAAATTGGTTCTTCATGAAGATAACAAGTGCATTGCGTTTCGCGTAATCGCGATTACGCGAAACGCTAACCATCTCTTGGCGCTGATAGCATCAAGAGATGGTTAGCTCCAGGGAATTTGAACAGGGTCGCTGAATAGCTCTGGCAGGTTCTCGATGTCGAACGCTTCCAAAAGCTGTTCAGGCGTTGCGGGGTCGCACGTAGGCGCAAGTCCACAAATACCTGCAATGTGACCGATGATGGCCTCTGGAGTCTTATACCTTACAAGCAGCTCTTCCAAGCCGGCATCGTGATCGCGTTTCGAGAGCCTGCGATTTTCCTCCGCTACCAGCAAAGGGATATGAGCGTATCGCGGATGACCCAAACCAAGCAGTTCCTGCAGGTAGAGCTGTTGAGGCGTCGAGCACAGCAGGTCAACACCCCTTACCACGCTGGTAACACCTTGCGCCGCATCATCTACAACTACGGCAAGCTGGTACGCAAAAGCCTGATCCGAACGGCGAATAAGAAAATCACCGCAGTCATGAGCTAAGTTTTGCGCGTAATGTCCCTGCACCATGTCTTCAAAGGAGTACATGGCATCCGGTACGCGTAAACGCTGAGCAGGAGCCCTTAGCAAGCTTTTGGCAGCAACCTGCTCCGAAGACAAGTCGCGACAGGTGCCGGGATAAACGAACTTCTCTCCCCTGTGCGGCGCAGACGCAGCATGCAAGTCAGCGCGTGTGCAAAAGCACGGGTACACTAATCCCCGACGCTCCAAAGCCTGAAACGCTTTCGAATACGCCTCATCTCGGTCATGCTGGAAGAATGGGCCATGATCCCACGTAAGGCCTAATAGCTCGAAATCACGTTGCACTGCGCTGATATATTCAGCCTTTGAACGGTCTCGATCCAAGTCCTCAATGCGCAAAACAATCGTTCCACCTTGAGACTTGGCAACCAGCCAAGCCGTAAGGGCAGCATAGATATTCCCCGCATGCATACGACCGGTCGGAGATGGAGCGAACCGCCCCACCACGGGACGGTTCGCTTCCAGTTCAAAACAATGAGTTTGCGGCATCATTTACTTACGCAAGTCCTGGACATGCTTGGTCTTCCCAAGCGAGCGCTCGATCCCGCCCGGTTCAACAAGCTTAACCTTCGAAGCAACGAGCATAACACTCTTGAGCTCCTTCTCGATGCGCTTACGGAACTTGTCCATCTCCTCGAACGAGTCGCTAAACGCCTCCGGCTTCAGTTCCACATGAACGACCATGCGGTCCAAACCGGTTTCGTTGTCGACCACGATACGATAATGGGGAGTGACGCCCTCGATGCCCGAAAGCACATCCTCCACTTGGCTGGGGAACACGTTCGTACCGCGAATGATGAGCATGTCATCACAACGAGAACGAACCTTTTTCATCCTTGCGGAAGTACGACCGCAAGAGCAAGGCTCCGTGACCACGCACGTCAAGTCGTGCGTGCGATAACGCAAAACCGGAATGGCCTGTTTGTCAAGCGGAGTGAGAACCAGCTCGCCCATTTCGCCATCGGCAACAGGCTCGCCGGTTTCAGGGTCTACCACTTCCCACAGGAAATGATCCTCGGCGATATGCTGCATATCGCGCTCGGCAAGGCATTCGCCCGACACGCCAGGACCCATAACCTCGGTCAGGCCATAATTGTCGGTGCACACGATATGCATACGCGATTCGATTTCCGCCTTCATGCCCGGAGGACACGGCTCACCGCCGAAAAGACCTACGCGAAGTGTGGAAGTGGACCAGTCGTAGCCCATCTTCTCTCCGACTTCGCAGATATGCAAAGCATAGGAAGGCGTTGACACGAGCACCGTGGTGCCATAATCCTGGATCATCTGGATTTGACGCTCGGTGTTTCCCGAACCTGCAGGAATCATCATGCAGCCAAGTCGCTGCAAACCGTAGTGCAAGCCGAACCCGCCGGTGAACATGCCATAGCCAAACGCCATCTGCACACGATCGGTGGGCACGACGCCGGCCATCTGCACCAGACGCATGATGCAATCGTTCCATACATCCATATCGTGACGGTTATAGCCCACGACGATGGGCTTTCCCGTAGTTCCGGAAGACGAATGAAGCTCCACCACCTCATCCAAGGGAACAGCGAACATGCCATAGGGAAACGTCTTGCGCAGCGCATGCTTGTCGGTGAAAGGAAGTTTGCGCACATCTTCCAGGCACTTGATGTCGGAGGGCTTCACGCCCATCTCGTCCATCTGGTCGCGATACCAAGCGACGCGCTCATAGGTCCATTTCACCTGCGCGATAAGCTTTTCAAGCTGAATGGCTCGGATACGCTCGCGTGAGCAGCATTCCACATCGGGGTTATGGATGGGCAGCTCATCGAAGCGGCCCTCGGCAGCCGCGCGAAGCGCTGCGCCCTTTTCCGTGATATCGATCATGAGACAACACCCTATCTAACGTGCGAGGCTAGGCAATATCAGCCGTCATATGGAGAAAATCCTTCTGATCAAGCAGCTCAACGGGCTGATCGGCCAACAGCTTCTCCGCTTGATCGAGATCTTTGACATACAGGCAGATATACGTGGAAATGAGCGAATAGCTGTACTGCACGTTGATGCCGCACGAGGAGAGCACCTTCAACACACGAGCAAGCTCGCCAGGTTTGTCCTCAAGGCGCAGGCACAGCACCCGGGTTTTGGTAGCAGCGCAATTCATATCGTGCAATACCTGCAGCGCGCGATCGGGGTCATCGACCACGAATCGAACGATGCCGTAATCGCCGGTATCGGAAGCGCTATAACCGCGCACGCTGACATTGGCTTGCGTGAACGCATCGACGACACGGGACAGGTGCCCCGGCTTGCTTTCAACGAACACGCTGATTTGCTGGACGCTCATTATTCGGCCCCCTTTCGGGCAAATTCGTAACCTGCATCGAATGCACGCAGGTTCGCTTCAACCGTCTTAGGCGGGACATGCTTGGAAATGACTTCCTTCCAAACAGCTTCGGAGAAATCCAAACGCGTTGCCAAGGCGCCGAGCAATACCACGTTCACCGATTTCACCGTTGCCACCTTCTCGGCAATCGGGCCGGCGGGAATAAGGGAAGCGCCCGCCGCCTGCAGCTTCTCGCGGGCGTTTTCGGGCATGCTCGCCTTGACCGTGAGCACGGGGAGCGGCTTGATGGATTCGTCGGCAACGAGCAAATAGCCGCCTTCACGCACGAAGGGCAGGTTGCGCAGCGCTTCGGTGGTTTCGAAGGAAACAACGCAATCGGCGCAGCCGTGGTCGGCCACCATGCTTGCAACCGGTTCGGCGCCGAAGCGCACCACCGTGGTGACGGCGCCTTTTTTTTTTTATTTTACGTGGATTTCCGAGATCTTCACGTCGTAATCGCTCGCAAGGGCGGTGCGGGCCAGCAAATCGGCAGCAAGGATGGTGCCCTGACCGCCGACGCCGCACAGCAAAACGGTAGTTGCCTTGGACATGGGTTACTCCCCCTCCTTAGCCGTGGATACAATGCTCTTGAATGCGCAATACTGCTCGCACTGGCCGCAGCCGATGCACATGGCCTGATCGATAACGGCATGGCCGTCGTCGTTAGTGGCAATCGCCGGGCACCCAAGCGTGGTGCATACGCCGCACGCCGTGCACGAATCAGCGATCGTGTAAGCAGGCTTGCGGATGCGGTCGATAAGCACGCAAGGGCTGCGAAACACGATAACGGACAGCTCGTCGGAACGGGTAGCCTCGCGCAACGCAAGGCGAACCGCCTTCATATCGTTGGGATCGACGGTGCGGACATCGGGTACCCCGATGGCGGTGAGCACGCCTTCCATATCAAGCTCACGTGACGGACGATGCTGCAACGTTTCGCCGTTGAACGGATTGCCCTGTCGGCCCGTCATGGCCGTGGTGCGGTTGTCAAGCACGCAAACGGTTCCCGCACCCTTGTTGTAGACGGTGCTGATAAGCGCCGACAAACCGGAATGCGCGAAGGTGGAATCGCCGATGACCGCGACCACGGGACGATGCTCGGTGCCGGCCCAAGCTAGCTCGAAACCATGGGACATGGAAACGGATGCACCCATATCGATGCACGTGTCCACGGCGGACAGCGGGGGCAGCGCACCAAGCGTATAACAGCCGATATCGCCGGTGACGACGGCCTTCATGCGAGAAAGCTCCTTGAACACAAGACGGTGCGGGCAGCCGGCGCACAACGCCGGAGGACGACCCGGGACATCATCGGGAGCCTGAGTATGCGCGGGAGCTTCCTGGCCGAATGCGGTGCGGATCAAGCCGGGAGACAATTCGCCATCGCGAACCAAGCCGCACGGGAACTCGGCAACCTGAACGCCTGCGGCGCGAACGGCATCGGTCAAATACTCCGAAGCCTCCTCAACGACGTAAAGCTCCTCGACGGATGCCTGGAAGTCGCGCAGCGCCTGCTTCGGCAAGGGGTACGTGACGCCCAGCTTGAAGACGGAAGCGCCCGGAAGAGCCTCCACCACATGCTGATAGACGGCGCCGGCGCATACGACGCCGATTTTCGAGCCCTTGCGCTCGATGCGGTTGAACTCGCAGGATTCAACCCATTCGGACAGCCGATCGAGACGCTGGAGCTGAACCTTGCGACGCGGCTTGGCAAACGCCGGCATCATAACCCATTTGCCCGGGTTGCTTTCGTAGGGCTTGAGCGCGTGCTCGGTACGCGGACCGCGCTCAACCGGCGACTTCGTGTGGGAGACGCGCACCGACGAGCGGATGAAGAACGGGACATCGAATTGCTCGGAAAGGTCGAACGCGCTGCGGGTGAACGCCAATGCCTCTGCGGAGTCTGCGGGATCGAGCATAGGAATATGCGCGGCAGCAGCATAGTAGTGGGAGTCCTGCTCGTTCTGGGAAGAATACATACCCGGATCGTCGGCGGCCAACACCACGAAACCGCCGCCGACGCCGGTATATGCAGCGGTGAAAAGCGGATCTGCAGCAACGTTGACGCCGACGTGCTTCATGGTGGACAGCACGCGGGCACCGGCGGCGCTGGCACCGACCCCTACCTCGACGGTAACCTTC
>CALEWN010000240.1 GCA_937925385.1 uncultured Senegalimassilia sp. | reverse complement strand
CGACGCCACAGGCTGCCGCCGAGCGTGGCGCCGTTGCGGAACTGCACGCCCACGATGTCTTGGAACGCCGCCTTGATGGCGCCGCAGGAATAGGCGTCAAGGCCGGCATGGGTTTCCATCTGGCGCAGGGTGACCATGGCGCCGATGCGGAACTCCTCGTCGGTCTCCTCGATGGTGTCCAAGCCCAGATCGCACAGATCGATGGCGGTGCCGAAGGAATGGTCGCCCATCTTCAGCCACATCATACCCGCCACCACGCGATTGCGCTTCTTCTGGTTCAGCTCCCAAGCCTCTTGCAGGCTTTGCGGGCGAACGTATTTCTGAAAGGTAATAATGGCGCACCCCGTTGCTTGAGGTTTATAGAAACGTACATATTATACTGTGGCCAGGGAATCCTTCGAAAGCCCCACACACCGAAGGAGACCGACCGACCATCGAATCTGCAAAGGCGAATCGACCATGACCAGCACCGCTAACAACTCGAACGCCGTGCACGGCTGCATCATCATGGCATCAGGTCTGGGCACGCGCTTCGGTTCGAACAAGCTCATGGCGGACCTTGACGGCGCGCCGCTCATCGCCCACGCGATCCGCGCCACCGACGGGCTGTTCGCGAAACGCGTGGCGGTCACGCGCCATAAGGACGTGGCGCAGCTGTCCCACAGCTTAGGGGTGGCTTCCATCTTGCACGACGAACCGCTCAGAAGCGACACCGTGCGCCTGGGGATGCAGGCCATGGACGGGTGCGATACGGTCACGTTCGTCCAAGCGGACCAGCCGCTCATCAGCGCGGATACCCTTGCCATCCTGCTCCGCAGCGCCGAGGGGCGCCCCGAGCTCATCTGGCGCGTCGGCTTCCGCGGCACGCCGGGTGCGCCGGTGCTGTTCCCCGCCTGGACCTTTGACGAACTGCGCGCGCTCCCGCCCGGCAAGGGCGGCGGCTTCGTGGCGAAGGCGCACGCGCAACGCGTGCGCTGCGTGGAAGCCGCCAGCGAATGGGAGCTGTTCGACGTGGACACCGTGCAGGACCTGAAAGCGCTGCGGGCGCACATGAGAGCGGGCTTACCCGTCCGCAAAAGCCCCTGAAAGCCCAGAATGCCCGACAGGTCACGCAGACCTACCGGGCATTCTCATCATATATGCGGTGCCAAAGGCTATGCGTCTGCGTCGCTTTGGGGAACTTCCTTGTCCTTGGGAAGCACGATGTTCAAGATAATGGCCACGGCCGCAGCGGCAACGATGCCGGAGCCGCCGAAGATCAGGCTGACCATCTGGGGAGCACCAGCCAGAACCGCTGGGTTGGCGCCGATGCCGTAACCCAGGCCCAGGGCCACCGAAACGATGCTCAAGTTGCGCGGGGTCAAAGGCTCGCGCGTGATCAGCTGGATGCCGCTGACCACGATGGAGGCGAACATGATGACGGCCGCGCCGCCCAGAACGGCCTGCGGCATGATGGAGACCACCGCGCCCAGCTTCGGGCACAGACCGCACAAGATCAAGAACACCGCGCCGCAGGCCAGGGCCTTGCGGTTGACCATCTTCGTCATGGTGACCAGGCCAACGTTCTGGCTGAACGAGGTGTTGGGCAGCACGCCGAACAGGGCCGCTGCGGTGGAGCCCATGCCGTCGCAGATCACGCCGCCGGAAAGCTCCTTGTCAGTGGCCTCGCGGTTCATGCCGCCCTGCGTGACGCCGGAGATGTCGCCGACGGTCTCGACGGCGGTGACCACGAACATCACGAGCACGGGGGCGATGGCGCGCATGTCGAACACAGGCGCCACGGGCAGCGGGTCGGGAATGGCGAACCACGCGGCCGAGGCAACCTTATCCCAGTTCAAAACCCATGCCTTCGTGTACTCGACGCCGTTCGCGTCGACGCCGGTGGTGGGCAGGACCATGCCCATGATGCCTGCGACGATATAGCCGACGATAATGCCGACCAAAATGGAGGATGCGCTCAAAAACCCGGTGGTCGCGTGCTTGACCGCCAAAATGACCACCAGCACGACAAGCGCCAGGCACAGGTTCTCAAACGAGCCGAAGTCCTTGGCGGAGGTGCCGCCGCCGAAGGTGTTCACGCCGACGCTGATCAGGCTCAAGCCGATGGAGAGCACCACCGTGCCCGTGACCACGGCCGGGAAGAACCGCCGCAGGGGCTTGAGGAAAAAGCCCAGCACGGCCTCGAACAAGCCGCCGATGATCGACGCGCCCATGATGGCGCCGTAGGCCACCAAGCCGCCGCCCATCGAAGCCGCCACGGAGTTGAACACGCCGATGAAGCCCGAGGACGTGCCCATGATGATGGGCACCCTGCCGCCGATGGGGCCGATGCCGAACAGCTGCACCAAGGTCACCACGCCGGCGATCCACATGGCGTTTTGCAGCAACGCCAGCTGCACGTCGGCGAACTCCGCGCCCGCCAGGCCGCACGCGCCCGTGACGATCAAAAGCGGCGTCAGGTTGCCCACGAACATTGCCAGCACATGCTGCAGGCCCAGCGGAATGGCCTGCGCCAGCGACATGTCGCCCTCGAACGAGAAAACGCCGAGCGACCTTGCGTTACCGGAGGTTTCCTCCGAACCGGCAGCCGAGCTGTCCTTCTCCTGAACCTGCTCTACCGCCTCCGGCTTCTCATCTACCATGCACATCCCCCTTCCAAAGGACGGAAACTTCAAAAAAATAGCACCTTGGCGCACCTTTTTGAAGAAGGGGTGAAGTAATTTACACGTACGTGACATGTTCAGGCACGCCCATGGCGACCCTGAACGCAAAGCGGGGGCGCTGCCCATTCGGCAACGCCCCCGCCTGCATGCTTGCGCCGCGCGCCGCCCTTACAACATGTGGGCGCGCAGCTCCTCGCCGCTTACGGGCGAGAGGTAGGCGGGCGCGATGTCGAACACGGTCTTGCAGCCGGTTGCACCCTCGGCTGCCAGGCGCGCGACGGCGCGGGCGTAGGACACCAGCACGCAGGCGGTGAACTCGGGGTTGGAGCCCATGTCGAGCGAGTACTCGATGCGGCAATCGTTGCCGCCGGCCGTGGTGCCCGTGCGGATGACGAAGCCGCCGTGCGGCAGCCCCTTATGGTCACGGTCAAGCTCTTCCTGGCTGATGAAGTTCACCGTGACGTCGTATTCGTCGAAGTAGTTCGGCATCTCGACGATCTGCTTCTCCACCGCCTGAGCGTCGGCGCCCTCCTCGAGCACCACCCAGCACTCGCGGGTGTGCTTCTGGCGCGTGGTCAGCTGCGGGTTGCCGCCGGCGCGCACCGCATCGAGCGCGGCGGGCACGGGGATGGTGTACTGGCGCGCATCGGCCACGCCGGGGATGCGGCGCAGCGCGTCGGAGTGTCCCTGGGATACGCCGCGGCCCCAGAACGTGTAGTCCGCGCCCTGCGGCAGGATGCAGTTGGCGTACAGGCGGTTCAGCGAGAACAGGCCCGGGTCCCAGCCGCAGGAGATGAGCGCGCAGGTATTGGCGTTACGGGCAGCCGCGTCAACGTTCGCGAAATGCGTAGGGATGTTGGCATGCGTGTCGAACGAGTCCACCACGTTGTACAGCGCCGCGTACTTCGGCGTCTGCTCGGGCAGGTCGGTGGCGCTGCCGCCGCACAGGATGAGCACGTCGATGTCCTCGTTGCCGGTCTCAAGGTCGGCCACGGAACGAACGGGCACGCCCTTGGTGGCGATGCTCACGCTTGCGGGGTCGCGACGCGTGTACACCGCCGCGAGCTCCATGTCGTCGTTCTGGCGAATAGCCAGCTCAACGCCACGTCCAAGGTTTCCGTATCCTAAAATGCCGATGCGAGTCATTTCGCTTCCTTTCCCAATGCGGCGGCACGGGGCCGCGTTAGAGTCTCAAAAACGCTTCCATGATACGCGTATCGCGCGCCGAACCCGCAAGCGCCGCGCAATTTCCGCATACCAAGCGCATAGGGAAACGGCCGCTAAACCCCGATTGCAACGCGGCGGCGAACGCTCGCTCGCGGAGCAACAGCAAGCCCTCGCGCGGCACGACAGCGAAACCCGCTCGCAGCGCACCGGCGACGCCCTGCGCAACACGGCCACAGCGCGTTCGCCAGATGAATCGATCCGGCTATATCCTACCGGGCCCCTTCCCTTCCTGTTAGAATACGGCCCATGAAACTTCAACAGCTCAGATACGTCATCCAGGTAGCCGAATCCGGGTCGCTCACCGCGGCTGCGGAGAAGCTCTTCGTCGCGCAGCCCAGCCTTTCCAAAGCGGTGTCGGAGCTTGAACGCGAAATGGACATCACCATCTTCACGCGCTCGCGCACCGGCGTCGTCCCTACCGAAGAGGGCATGCGCTTCCTCTCGCGCGCCCGCCAAGTCATCGAGCAGGCCGACCTTCTGGAAGGCGAATACAAGGGCGCCGATCGCATCCGCCGCGTGTTCGGCATCTCCACCCAACATTACGCCTTCGTGGTGAACGCGTTCGTCTCGCTCGTGCGCGAGTACGACCGCAACCGCTACGAATTCTCACTGCGCGAGACGTCCACGGCCGGCATCATCGACGACGTGCGGGTGCAGCGCAGCGAGCTGGGCGTGCTGTACCGCTGCGACTTCAACGAAAGCGTCATCTCGAACGTGGTGAAGTCGGCCGACCTGCACTTCGTGCCGCTGTTCCGTGCAAAGCCGCACGTGTTCGTCAGCCGCAACAGCCCGCTGGCGCGCCTTGAGCGCACAACCCTTGCCGACCTGGCGCCCTACCCTCGTCTGACCTATGACCAGGGCATCCGCAACTCGCTGTACTACGCCGAGGAGCCGCACATCGCCGAGGCGGTGGACAAGAGCATCGTGGTGACCGATCGCGCGACGCTGTTCAACCTGATCATCGGCCTTGACGGCTACACCATCTCGAGCGGCATCCTTTCCGAGGACCTCAACGGCAGCCAGATCGTGTCCATCCCGCTCGAAAGCCCCGAGCATATGGAGTTGGGATACGTCAAACGCGCCGACCGCCCGCTGTCCTCGGTGGCCGAGCGCTACCTGCAGCTGCTGCAGGAATACGTGAACGAATACCAACGCGAAGCCGGCGAATAAGGATTCCTTCTTCCATTCCTTTTAGCTATGCATATCCCTACCAAACCGATAGTTTTCTATCACGCAAACCTGTGGCATCCTTTCCTCGCAACACAAGCGATGAAAGGACGCACCCATGGCCATCACCAACCCTCCCTACGCATATGACATCGTCGGCAGCTTCCTGCGCCCCGAGGCCCTCAAGCAGGCGCGCGCCGATTTCGCCGCCGGAACCATCACCCGCGAGCAACTGACCGCCGCCGAGGACACCGCCATCGCAGACCTGGTGGAAAAAGAGAAGCAAGCGGGCCTGAAGGCCGTCACCGACGGCGAGTTCCGCCGCGCCATGTGGCACCTTGACTTCCTGGAAGGCCTGCAAAACGTCGAACACGTCGACGCCGAAACGTGGTCGGTCGAGTTCAAGGGCCCCAAGCCCAAGGGCGCCCAGCTGGTGTTCCGCGACAAGATCGCCTTCGGCGACCACCCGTTCCTGGCCCATTTCGCCAAGCTGCGCGACATCGCCGGCGACTATCCGGTGAAGCTGACCATCCCCGCGCCCTCCATGCTGCACCTCATCCCCTGCGTGCGCGGCAAGGCCACGTACCGCCCCATCGAGCGCTATGCCGACGAGTCGGTGCTCTTCGACGACATCGTGGAGAGCTTCATGGACGAGGCCAAGGCCGCCATGGACACCGACGACAAGAACGTCCGGGAGGCCCGCTGGAACGCCATGATCGAGCACTGGCACGAGAAGTATCTGGAGCAGTATCCCGACATGGACAAGTACCTGGAGGAGTTCACCTACAAGTTCCAGAAGAAGATCGTCAAGGCCTGGCTGCTGGAGGGCCACCGTG
>CALEWN010000239.1 GCA_937925385.1 uncultured Senegalimassilia sp. | reverse complement strand
CAAGTGTCAGATCCGAGACAAGGTCACCGCTCGAAAACCCCTCGGGAAGCCCGTTCACGGCAACGTCGATGATCTTCCGATTAATGCGGTTGACGTCCACCGTGCCCTTGCCTGACTTTCTCATGACAGGCCTGCGCACAGGAGAGTCGTCATCGAGAAGCCAGTGACACTCGCCATCCCAACGAGCCTCCATCGTATCGTTGTAAGCATTGCGGAGAGCCACCTCGAAGTACGAGATGTCGCGCATGAGGAACTGCCCGAGCGCAACGTTCCAGCGGTACAGCTCGAGCGCCTTCTCGGCATCGCACTCGCTAGCTTCGAGGTAAGGGGCAAGACGTTCAGGGGAAAGCCATCTCTCAACCCACGGGAGGATATTCATGCCGTTGACGCAGGCGTGTTTCGTCTGATGGTTGCATTGCTCGTCAGCCAAGAAAACTCCTATAGATACAAATCGAGCCCCGGTGACTTGAATCAGAGGTCATTCCCGGGGCCATTGCCATATAGTATACCACCAGTTAATTAGTATATCAAATGGATGTTCGGTAACGTTGCCCGTCCTCCACCCCGCCCGTGCTTGCCGGGCGACCCGTAGTTCCCGCAAAGGAACGAACTCACAAGCGAGCCTGACTCGAAGGCCGAGAACCGCGCGCTTGCACGAGGCAAGAAGATGCATCCGCAAACTCGAGATAGAGAACGCATTCTTGAAAAAATGCCGCAGCCTTCTTTGCTGGAGCGTGCATGGGCCCCTAAGCCCGCAATCGAGAAGATCGCCGTCGGGTTTCGTGCGCCACGTTTTCTGCTCAAGCTTATTGACACGCAAACGCCTAAGCGGCCATGATTGTTCTCTGCTAGAAAAAACCACTTGGTTTTGCAAGGGCGTGTCCGCGAGGTCGGATGCGCCCTAGTTTTTTCCACCGAGAACGCGCGGGATGAACGGGCGAAAGCCGTCCTGTCTCGCTTTCCGCTTGTTACGAACCGTTAGCGAGCAACGCTCAATACAGAAAGGGCTGCCAAGCACTCTTGGCAGTCCTATAGCTAATGCACTGGAACTGACGATTGCTAACTATGCTAACGGAGCCTAACAAAGCTGACGCATGCTGAAAAAGCTAACTGAACCTGAAAATGCTGATGTGTGCAAACCTAAATGAAAGATGCTATCCAGTAACGAACAAAAAGGTGAGGGAGACGGCCATAGCAATATTCGCTGCAAGCACGACACCCTCGAAGCCACGGTTAGCGCCATCAGGGGCTTCCCGTCCCTGGCGCAAAGCCCGTGCGCTACGAGGCGAAGCGGACGGCGAACGGGACCGGGGATGCGGCAGCCGAGGACAGAACCGTCACGCGCTGCGCCATGTCGACCGCGTTCGCGGCGTTGGCTTCGCGAAGTGCGCGGCGGATGCCGGCAACAACATCGCCGCGACCCGCCATCTCAGGCGTCAGCGCGACATACTCGGCAGGCTCCCCGACAACGGAAGCCGACACGTCGCACGTGCGCACAACCGCGGAATTGCAATAGAAAGAAGGCCACCACGGGTTTTGCGCTTCACCGTTCGCCATATCGCTATGCGCCTCATCGGAAATCAGCATGATCGAATGGCCGAACGCGCGCTGGGCGCGGAACAGGGCGCCGGCGATGCCGTCAGCGACAGCTTCCGGATACGCCATGGCGTTCGGGTCGTTCGGCGCGCTCACGATGACCAGCTTCGTGCGCGGGGTGAGCGCACACTCGAGCGCGACGAAGTCGGGCAGCATCGTTTCCTCATCAAGCGGAACCTCAACCAGGCGAGCGCCTCGGCCCTCAACAAGCGCACGATACGTCTGGCCGCAAGGCGCAAACGCGATCACCTCGTCTTCGGGCTTGAGCACCGCGCCCATAAACGCGTTGATGGCGCTGTCGACCCCGCTGGCCATAACGATGTCGGAAGCGGCATAGGAGGTGCCGAAATGACACTCCAGCGAAGCGGCAACAGCCGATGCGGCGCCAAAACGTTCTTTCGTGAACTGCGAAACGAGCATTTCCTCTTCCCTTCCTAGCGCAATCTGCGCACGATGAAACCGCCCCGACGCATACGGCATAGGGGACAACGTCGCCACTTCGCGACGATAACCACAACAATGGGGAAACATATAGAGCATCGAGGCATAGCATGCCCGATGGGGAAAATCAGATACGCTCGAACGAGCAGATTGCTTTCGCAACGATTGGGATTGTAGCGCACGCCACAAGAAGAAAACACCCCTGAGCGCCGATTTCCTCGCAAGCGGCGAATCGGGGTAACATATCGTTTCCGCAGGTCAAATACCCCTATAACCCGAAAATAGTGAGGGGATTTTTCAAAGATACCCCGATTCGCACTAGCGTTTCGACATCGCAAAAAAGATTACGACGCAGCCTTTTGAGCCGCCTGCCGCTTCTCGGGCGCAAAGGCGAGCGGGGGGACGGGGCATTGCGAGCAGCAGATCATCCGCCAACACTGAGTCGTCGATGTCGCGAGGCACTGGGAGTTGATGCGGCCTTTGAGCAGGTTTGCGCGTGGCTAGCGACCATGCGGTAGAATGACAGCACGTCGTTGCCGGCAGACGAAAGGAGCGGAGCCAGATGATGGACGTCAGACCGCCAGAACTATCACGGCTCACCCTCATGTGCCGCGACCACGAGGTCGCCGAGTTCACCTGGAACCACGACCGCCAGGCCGTCACCGGCAAAACCCATGTCTTCGATGCAGGCCATGCGCCGCTCATGTCGGTCGACCCATACGGCAACATCACGCGAGACAGGCTCTCGATATGGTTCAAGAACAGAGGCATCCCCGACTTCCGCCCCGATGCCGTCGAGCGGCTGCGCGCCGTCGGCTTTCCCTCGGCCGCTTCCCTCATGGCCTCCGGTTTCGGAGCATCGCTGTCCGACCAATACTGGATTCGCCCGGCCGGCTCGGTCTCCACATGGCGTGACGTCAACTGTTTCGAGAACGATTTCAGCGAAGAGCTCGGCAAGCTTTTGCTTCCGCACGACGCCTCATCGGTCCCCTCCCTCATCGAGAAGATCAGAAGCAACGCGGACATCCTCGCCTCCTCGCCCGATGCGGCCCTGAACGGCAACCTGCCGAAGCGCTGGACGATCAAGGACGGACAGCGGGTGCTGGTCAAGTCGGGGCGCGCCTCCGGCAGGTTCCAAGAACCGTTCAACGAGAAGATCGCCAGCATGCTGTGCTCGCAACTGCTCGACGAGGATGACTACGTTTCCTACGAACTCGAGGACGGCGGCTTCATGAAGTGGGCCTCCCGTTGCAAGCCCATGACCGACCAGGCGACCGAGTTCGTCCCGGCCTATGCGCTGCTTTGCTCATCGAAACGCCCCTCGGACCTCGGGCTGCACGATTTCTACGTGTCCGCCTGCGCCGCTCACGGGCTCAACGTACGCGAGGACGTGGAGAAGATGCTCGTCATCGACTACCTCATGGCGAACTTCGATAGGCACTGGAACAACTTCGGCGTGCTCATCGACAGCGAGAGCAGGGAATGGCTCCGCGCGGCGCCGGTGTTCGACACCGGCGAAGCCCTCTGGTGCGACCGCGAGCTCACCCAGCCCTTCGGCGGCTACACGACGCCGCGCGCCGGCATGATGCGACCCTTCGCCCGCAGAATCGATGACCAGGTCGAACGGCATTGCCAAGACCTCTCCTGGCTCGACCCGTCCAAGCTCAAGGGCTTCTCCGAGCAGGCCTGCGACATCCTGCTCGGCAACCCCTTCATAGCCAACGAACCCGGCAGGATCGACAAGATCAAAGCCGCCATCGACCTGCGTATCATGGCGCTCACCAAGCACGCCCGCAAGGTCTGCCGCGAACGCAGTTTCACCGTGCCCGACACGGACGCCGCATCGAGCACAGCTTCGAAGCAGGCATAGCGCCATATGTGATTATCGAAAGCCGAGACCCGCACTAGCGTTTCGGCATCGCAAAAAAGATTGCAACGCGGCCTTTTGAGCCGCCCGCCGCTTCTCGGGCGCAAGGACGAGCAGATGGCGGAGGCGCGTTCTCGCGAATGGTCATTTGCAAAACACCGCGATAGAAACGGGTCTGGACAAGCTGCATGGCTCGCTCGGAGAAATCAGGAAACCAGGGCAGCATGTGCTGGCGCAAGCACGTTTCAGTGCGCCTCAAATCCGCCGCCGCTGCCGCGCTATCGCCGTTTTCGAGGTTCTGGATTGCACGCAACGTAAGCCAGGATTATACGAGCATCGTCTTGAACGGGCAGTAGAGCGCAAACCTCAAACACTATCAGCTATGTTACCGCCGACGACATATCCCCTCCTTACGCAACCAGTTCCAACAACGCTTGGGTTAGCTGCAACAGAGGTGCGTAAAAACCGTTGGGGGATTCACGTTCTACCGCTTCGCGCAAGGCTGGCATCCAGGAAAGCGGGCGGGTGCGCACGAAGTCGACAGCATGCTGCGCCGCGCTCAGGGCGTTTTGCGTATTCGCATCCGCGCCTTCGCTCGCAGCAGAGGGAACACACCCTGCATCTACGTCCCAACCCTCGCCTTCACCTGCTCGGCGGCATAATTCGCTTGCCAGCAGAAGCTCGATGCCCATATGGTCCTCATACTGTCTACCCGCCTGCGCCAACTCCAAACCGTTGTCGCGCAAGGCCGTGCGCATCTGATGAGTTGCCTCGCCGAACCCGACGGCACAACCCTGCTGGCAGTAAAACGTCTCCCACGGGGCAACAGCCGGTTTCGGCGGCCCCACGAACAGATGCGCGAACTCCACCGATGCGCGTTGCACTCGATCATCAAGATTACTCGCGCCATCCCTGGCGTCTAACATACAAACACCGGTTTGCGCTTCCCGCGACGCGGCCGCCGCCTCTTCGCGCCCGTCAAGGTACGCCACCAGCTTATCTACCGCATTCGCCACCTCGGCGTCTCCGCACGCCGCAAGCTCTTCCCATAGGCAAGCATCAAATATAGCCGAACTCTGCACACCTGCCTGCAAGGGCGGCGTTAAAAGCGCGTTGCCGGCAATCGCCAGCCAGGGCGCCACCTGCACAAACGTTTCCCTATCCACCATCAGCAATCCGCTACCTCTCATGAAAAAGGGAGCCGGTCACCGCTTGCAACCGACTCCTACACGCCATAGCTATTGTTCACCACCGCATTTTGGCAGCACGCACTTCGATAGGATCATGTACGCCAGCGCACCCGCGCACACCACGCCCGCAAACACTACGACCTCCGGCAGCGTAGGCGCATACACGCCCAGCGTAGTCCACACGTCGCCGGCATCGCCTACCTGAGCGGCAGCCGTACCCAACGTAATGCCGTTGCCGCCATAGACGTTCGGCACGGTGAAGCTGGTGAACAGCAGCCACGCACGCTTGCAGAACACACCAAGCACTATCAGCGCACTCGCCAACACCACACACACCGGATTTTCGCGATTCCGAGCGAACACGAGCACCAAGAACGGCACAGCCAATCCACCGATAACCTCAAACCAGAAGAACGGCGCCGTCTTGCCGGTGGTCATGATAGCCAGCGCCTCGGCCTCGCCCGCACCCGGGTAGCCCATGGTCAGGCACTCGCAGGCAATGAAGAACGCGTCCACCGCCACGAACACCGCAAGCAGCCCCGCCAGCGACTTCATCAAATCGCGGTCGAACTTGAACAACTTCGCACGGTCAAGCGCCAAAAGGCAGATAAGCAGCAATGCCAGACCCGAATCGCAGGCCGATGCCACAAAAATGGGAGCCATGATCGCCGAGTACCACGCCTTGGCAATCTGCAGGCCGAAAATCCATGCCGTCACGCTGTGCACCAGGATGGCAACCGGCAGCGCCACACGAGAGAGCACTGCCACCTTGCGCTCGTCGCCGCGCACCAACCACA
>CALEWN010000238.1 GCA_937925385.1 uncultured Senegalimassilia sp. | reverse complement strand
GAACCAGATGCAGAACGTGATGAGCGATATCCCTAGAATGCAGGGCACGAAGATTGATGCGATCTTATCCGCCAAGCGCTGCACTGGCGCCTTCGATCCCTGCGCATCTTCAACGGCGCGAACGATGCGCGCAAGCGTCGAATCGCTTCCCACACGCAGCGCGCGTACAGTAATGGCACCTGTCGTATTCACCGTACCACCCGTAACACTATCGCCCGGCTGCTTCATCACCGGCAACGCTTCGCCGGTGAGCATGGATTCGTCAATCTCGGTCGAGCCTTCGATCACTTCCCCATCGACTGCCACCTTTTCACCTGGCCCGACGAGTACGCTGTCACCCACTACTACCTGCGCAAGCGGAATCTCCACCACCGCACCTCCGCGCTGCACCTGCGCTGTCGGCGGCGTAAGATTGATGAGCGCCTCAATCGCCTGATTGGTCGCTCCCTTTGCGCGCGTTTCCAATATCTTTCCAAGCAGAACGAACGTGATGAGCATCGCACAAGTTTCGAAATAGGGCATGCCTTCGTTGATGGCAAGCGCCACTTCAGCATCGCTCCAGTTGTTCGTGATAACCGGCAAGAACGTGATCCAGAGCGAAAAGATGAATGCGATCGTGGTACCGAGCGCAACGAGCACATCCATATTCGCGCTCCCACTGCGCAGGGAATCGAATGCACCTTTGTAGAAACGCAGGCCGCAACCGAATTGCACAGGCAACGTGAGCACGAGCAGCAAGATATTGCCAGCGAACATCGCTTGCACATGCGTTGCTGCACTGCCGAAGATAACGCTTGCGATGAAGTGGCCTACCGCCATATGCCAGCCAGGGATCATGCCGATCGAGAAGATGATCACGGTAAGAATGGCAGACACCACGAATACCTTGAGGTCACGCTTGCGCTCAGCAGCCTCTTTTGCGCGTCGCTTCTCATCGACCAAAGGCGCATCTTCAGCGATGAGCTCTGCCGTAAAGGGCAGATCGTCGAAGACCTTCAGCATGTCATCCACGCTCGCTTGAGCAGGGTCGAACGTCACACGCCCGGTGTTGTTCGCAAGATTGACCGCGACATCGATGACACTTGGCAGTGCACGATAATGCTTCTCGACATTAGCTACGCAATTCGCACAGTGCATACCATCGATCGCTAGACGAATGGTCTGTTCCATGGTGTCTTCCTGTTCCTATCAGTTGAAACGTCGCATGAGCATGAAGAGCTCATCGACCGCCTCGTCTTTGCCTGAGCGTATATCTTCGATCAGACAAGTGTGCATGTGCTCTTCAAGGAGCATCTCTGAGACACGATGAATCGCGCTTTCAGCAGCAGCAAGCTGCGTGAGCACATCGCCGCAATAGCGGTTATCAGCAACCATGTCCTTAACAGCATTCAACTGCCCGATCGCGCGATTGAGGCGTCGCGTGACATCTTTCTGCAGTTCCTCGGAACGTGGTGTGTGTTTATATTTGCATGCACAATCTTGTTCTGTCATACAGATCCGTCCTTGCCAAGCGGTTGTCTTCCAGTGATTCTTCGCGTTCAGCATACCCCTAGGGGGTATATTTGTCAAAAGAAAGGACGGCGCAGCATGAACGGTCAAAGCACCTCTATTTGCTTTATCGTGATGCTTTTTGTCTCAAAAAATAAAAAGAGGCCGTGCGTTACGGCCCGTGAACAAATAAAATGGCGCGCCCAGTAGGATTCGAACCTACGACCTTTGGATTAGAAGTCCACTGCTCTATCCAGCTGAGCTATGGGCGCAAAACGTGATTATTATAGCCTAGGAATTCAACCGCGTCTGCCGCAAGCCACACGAGTGCGAAAAAACAACGCGAAACAGGAAAAGGCTCCTCGAAAGGAGCCTTTTCCTGCTGTATTGAAGTAAAGGAAAGTGTCTTAATCGATTTCGACGAGCTTGCCGGTCTCCGCTGATTCAAGTATTGCGTTGATAACCTTCAAGGTTGCAACGCCGTCTTCGCCCGTACAACGCGGCACCGTTTCTCGTCCAAGACAGAGGTCTGCGAAATGTTCGATCTCTGCCGTCATCGGGTCGTTCTTCTCAACATCAAAGTGCTCAGTGACGAGCTTCTCTGCCCAGCCGTAATGATCGTCGTCGACATAGTGGTAGAAGTCCATGTTCGGGAAACCGAACGAACCTTGCGTACCGAAGAAGCGCAGACTGTTCTCGCCCGGACACCACTGAAAGAAATGATTCTCTTCAGCAGCCAAGTCATAGTTCCACGGGCCTGGCGTACCATCCGAGATGAAGTAGGTTGCCGTAACACCATTATCGAATTCGATCACGATAGAAGCAGAATCCTCGACCTCATTACCGCGAATCGTGTTACGCGCAGCAGCATAAACGCGCGTGACCTTCATGCCAGTGGTGTAGTTCAAATCGTCGATATCGTGGATCGCGTTGATGAGGCACGGACCGCCACCCTTTTTCGTGTGCCATTCCACATCCCAATAGTTATAAGGTTTCGCAATAGCATACGTGGCTTGAATACCGACCAGATCGCCCAATTTGCCCGAAGCAATGAAATCGCGCAGGAACAGGTACTTCGTAGAAGAACGGCGATGATGACCGATAAGCAACGTGGCATCTGCCTCCTTGCACATTGCGATGATCTCGTTCGCCTCTTCAACCGTGTTGGCAATGGGCTTTTCGAGCAAGATATTGCGAACACCAGCGTCGAGAGCATTACGGGTCGCACTCACATGCAAGCCATTCGGCAGCGCGATCGCAACCGCATCGAGCGGTACCTCATTGAGCAGCTCGGTATAATCCGCATAGAGCGGTACCTCAAGTTCTGCAGCAACGTCTTCAGCTTGCTGACCGAAGCCAGCAACCGCCACCAAATCATAATCGGGATTCTTCTTCGCATCGCGCGCGATCTTCGAACCCTGATTCAATCCGAATACGGCAAATCTAATAGCCATGTTATTACCCCTCCATTTTTCCTTGTGTACCCAAAAGATCTCTGGTGCTTACCCTCGAACACCATGCACGAGATCATGAATAACGCGTTCTTAGTCGAAGAATTTTTCTTGGACCAGCTCCGTGGGCATTTCCTTACCTACCCAAATATCTTCAGCGATAGTAGCTTGCCACAGGAGCATGCCAAGACCATTGATGGTCTTGAGCCCCTTGGCTTCAGCATCTTCGAGCAACTTCGTCTTGCGTGGCACGTAGATGACATCCGCAACAACGAGGCCCTCAACTAAGAGCTCAGCAGGAACAACGCTTATTCCTTCCAGATCGCCCATGCCTACATTGGTAGCATTGATGAGCAATACCGATTCCGCAATGGAAGCCTTCATGGCATCCTTATCTGCCATGTCGACCAAACGAATGTTGCACCCGGTTTTTTCAGCAATATGCGCGATATGCTCTGCTGCGGCATCGTACGAATCGTTCTTTCGCTTATAAACATCGATCGCAGCAACACCATCGAGAGCAGCCTGGGTATAGATCGCCATCGCAGCGCCACCTGCACCCATTACCGTGACCTTCTTGCCAACCACATCAACGCCGTTTTCTTTTATATTACGCATGAAGCCCGCGCCATCGGTGTTGTGACCGATCGCTTTGCCGTCTTTGATGACTACCGTATTGATGGCGCCCATCAGCTCAGCAGCTGGAGAGACCTCATCCATGTAGCGCGAAATATAGGTCTTGTGCGGCATGGTGACGTTATAACCAAGAAACCCAAGCTCTTTCATGCCGTTTACAGCAGCTTCGAGCTGATCAGGTTCAACATTGTAAGCAAGGTATACGCAATCGACACCAAGCTGTTCAAAAGAAAACGTATGCATAGCTGGCGAAAGCGAATGTTCCACAGGTGAGCCGATCAGGCAGATCGTTTTCGTGCAACCAGAGATATTAGGCATAGCAGATCCTTTACTTCTATTGAGATATTGCAATAATGCAGTTCCACAATATCCAATATTCTCTACAAATAGCAAGTTGCTTACCTACTATTTTTACCATGAAATAGAGATATGCAATAGAAGTGTTTGCCTTAATGTTGCTTTGTCTTAAGAAAACAGTATTCGATTCAAGGGCTGGTTGAGGCATACCATATGATGCTTTTCACCACAGTGATAGCAGATGCCATTGTTCTTCATTCTTTATTCTGCGTTGCCTTCTCCCCCATTATTTCTGTAAAGGACGTACTGTTGCGGTTGGAAAATGGTAGTTTTTCATATAGGTGACAAAATCCGATACGACTCTTGGCTGCGTAATGGCTTTATTTGAGATCAGATAGACTTTGTGAAACTCTCTAGGAGCATCTTGAAGGGGCAGATAAACAACATCTTCAAAAGCCTTGACCAAAAACGAATAGCACAACAATGCAACATCATTGGTGTCTGAATTTACCAGAGAAGACAAAGTGATTTCATCGTTATAAGCATATTCGACGTCCAATTCGTATTCTGCCTGCTGAAGCAATGCTTTCATCTCATCGTACACCGGTGACTCTTCATGGTATGAAATGATGTGAAACTTAGCTAAGTCAGCGAGCGATACGACCGATTTTTTCGCGAGAGGATGCTTCTTGTTCACTGCGACTGCCAGCTCTTGCGCCCAGCAATAGGTGCAGTTGTATTTATTCGAAGTTTGAGGCTTTCCTGCGAAGATGACATCCAGTTTGCCTGACGCTAGTCCTTCAAACAAAGAAGGGGTGAAACCCTGAGTTATGTTGATCGTCAGACCAGCTCCACATTCGTCTTGAAAGGACTGTATCGCCTGCGACCAATCTTTACTCTGTATCGCGTAGAGCGTACCGAGGTTCAGGGTTCCATTTATCTTCCCTTCATATTCTTCGACAGCTTGAATTCCTTGCTCGATGATTCGCAATCCCCGAGAAACGTAATCATAGAATTCTTCTCCGCATGGTGTTAGTTCTATCTTATTGTTCGCACGATAGAACAAACGGGTATTTAGTTCCTTTTCGAGCGAAGAAATAGCGGCAGAAAGCGTTGGCTGCGAAACGTAAAGCTCTGAAGCAGCTTTTGTGAAATGCTTCACTTCTGCAAGCTTTTTGAAATATGTTAGATGAGAAAAATTCACTCACTGAGCTTTCTGCTTAACGTTGATCCGAGAAAGAACTGCCAAATAAAATCATAGCTTATTTGATATCAACAACTTTACGCGTCTCTGCTGATTCAAGAATAGCATTGATAACTTTGAGCGTTGCAATGCCGTCTTCACCAGTGCAACGAGGTTTAGCCTCGCGCCCCGTACACAGATCAGCAAAATGCTCGAGTTCAGCTGTCATGGGATCATTTTTTTCGATCTCGTAATGCTCAGCGATCAGCTCTTCTCCCCAACCATAATGATCGTCATCAGCGTAATGATAGAAGTCCATGTTCGGGAATCCAAGCGAACCTTTTGTTCCGAAGAAACGCAGACTATTCTCACCTGGGCACCACTTGAAGAAATGATTCTCTTCTGCAGCCAAGTCGTAGTTCCAAGGACCAGGAGTGCCATCGGAAATGAAATAGGTAGCCGTGATGCCGTTTTCGAACTCAATAACGATCGAAGCCGAGTCTTCGATCTCGTTACCACGGATCGTATTACGCGCTGCCGCATAGACCCGGTTAGCCTTCATACCAGTAGTGTAGTTTAGGTCCACAATCTCATGGATCGCGTTGAGGCGGAACGGGCCGCCACCTTTTTTGGTATGCCACTCGACATCATAGTAAGCATACGGTTGCGCGATCGCATAAGAAGCCTGCACACCAACAAGATCACCAAGCTTGCCCGATTCGATAAAATCGCGCAGAAAAAGATACTTTGACGAAGAACGACGATGATGGCCAATGAGCAGCATCGCACCTGCTTCGTTGCACATTGCGATGATTTCTTGCGCTTCTTCGACCGTATTAGCAATAGGTTTCTCTAATAGGATGTTCTTAACCCCCGCATCCAAGCATGCACGCGTCGAGCTTACATGAAGCCCATTTGGAAGTGCGATCGCAACTGCATCAAGCGGAATCTCTTTTAAAAGATCATTGAAATCTGCATAGAGCGGCACCTCAAGCTCTGCTGAAACGTCTTCAGCTTGCTGGCCAAAACCTGCAACTGCCACCAGATCGAACTCCTCACTTGCCTTTGCGTCTCGAGCTATCTTCGATCCTTGATTGAGTCCAAAAACTGCTAGTCTGATTGCCATGATGAAATCCCTTTCTTTGTGACCCTTGCCAAATCAATGCAAGGGAAGATTTTGAACAAATAGGCCACTGAGGTCCTCTTTGAAGACACCTATGGCAACAACCCTTAGTTGAAGAATTCCTCTTCAATGAACTTCGTGGGCATTTCCTTACCCACCCAAATATCTTCAGCGATCGCAGCTTGCCAGAGCAGCATACCCAGACCCGAGATTGCTTTGAGTCCCTTTGCTTCAGCGTCCTTCAAAAGCTTGGTCTTACGTGGCTCGTAAACCGTATCAGCTACTGCAATGCCATCGACAAGATAATCAGGCAAAATAACGCTCTGATCAGCTAAATCCCCCATGCCAACGCGTGTTGCATTAACAAACAATGCCGATTCAGCGATAGACTGTTTGAGTGATTCTTTGTCCTCAAGATCGATAAGGCGCATTTTGCAACCTGTCTTTTCGGCAACTTTCGCTACACGTTCAGCGGTCACATCAAAGAACTTGTCCTTGATGTTGTAGACATCGATCGCATCAACACCATCAAGTGCCGCTTGAGTATATATAGCCGATCCTGCACCACCTGCGCCGACGATCGTGATCTTCTTTCCGATAACATCGACTCCATTTTCCTTGAGGTTTCTCATAAAGCCAGCCCCATCAGTATTATGGCCGATGGCTTTTCCTTGCTTGATAGCAACCGTGTTTACAGCACCCATCAACTCTGCAGCATCGGATAATTCGTCAAGGTATTTCGGAATGAATGTTTTATAAGGCATAGTAACGTTATACCCTGCAAATCCCATCTTCTTCATACCTACAGCAGCAGACTCTAGGTCTTGTGGTTCAATGTCGTATGCAAGATAAACACAATCTACGCCCAACTCATTGAACGATTGAGTATGCATAGCTGGTGATAAAGAATGCTCAACTGGGGAACCGATTAATGCGATAGTTTGTGTATGACCCGATACTTGCATTGCTCTTCCTTTCAGACGCGTATCAAATAGAATACGATTGGCTCTGTAGCTCTATTCTTTGCGGTTACTCGGAAAACATCCAATAGTATTAATTGTCAATCGGGATAGCATTATTAGAAATACCTATATCGCCCTGTCAAAAGCGTATATTCCGCTAATAGAATAGAGAAAAATACGTCGCTATTTTTGTTATAATGTTTTAACGTCGCGTCGGGATGTGGCGCAGTTTGGTAGCGCGCCTGCTTTGGGAGCAGGATGTCGCAGGTTCGAATCCTGTCATCCCGACCATTTTTTTGCGGGTGTAGTTCAATGGTAGAACTCCAGCCTTCCAAGCTGGTCACGCGGGTTCGATTCCCGTCACCCGCTCCAGAAGATCTCTCAACCAAGGAAAGCCAACCTTGGTTTTTTCATTTCAAAAAGGTAGAGGGAATCGAACCGATGAGGTGGAATTCCGTTAAGAAAACGTGCCAGTGGCACGTTTTTAGGAATTCGCCCGACCGAGTTTACGAGGGAGGGGTAGGCGTTCGCGTAGCGAACGCATGAATCCCATCATCTCCACCATGGAAATGCAAAGGCCGTCGGTCCCACCGGCGGCCTTTTTCTTTCCCCGGACACTTTGGGGACGTAGCATTAAGTGTCCGAATCGACGGGAGTTGCGGGGACTTGCGTCAACGCGGGATAGCAGCTATCGGTGCTGCTTGTCCGTCGGTTTGCGGCGGTGGGCCCATGAAGATATCGAAGGAGCATCATGGCTGGTCTGAAGGCGGTTTTGTTCGACAACGATGGCACGCTGGTGGATTCGCGCGAGCTGCTTTTGGCAAGCTTTCACTATGCGGGGCCTGCGGTGCTGGGCCGTCAGCTCAGCGACGAGGAGTACCTGCAGAAAGTGGGGCAGCCGCTGGCCGTGCAGGTCAAGGACTACACGGACGACCCGGTGCTGCAGGAGCGGTTCTGCGAAGCGTATCGAGCGCACAACAAAACGGTGCACGATAAGATGATCAAGGCATTCCCCGGAACGGTTGAGGCGCTGGCGGAGCTCGCAAGCGCGGGCCTGAAGCTGGGTGTGGTGACGTCGAAGCGCCATGCGGTGGCTTGGCGCGGTCTTGAGGTGGTGGGCGCCGCATCATATCTGGATTGCTGCGTGGGCTGGGACGATATCGAGCGCCCGAAGCCCGACCCCCAGCCGGTGGTTCGCGGCTGCGAGCTGCTGGGATTCGACCCCGGCGAGTGCCTGTACGGCGGCGACGCTCCGTTCGACCTGCAATCCGGCAACGCGGCAGGCGCCAAAACCGCAGCGGTAACCTGGGGCATGTTCAACGAGCCCGCCCTGGCGGCAGAGCGTCCTTCGTTCGTCTCGCATACCTGGGACGAGCTGCTCGCAAGCACGTTGGCGTTGCTGTAGCTCGGGATATCTGCGGGGCATCGGACACTTGGGGATGTAGCATTAAGTGTCCGATCAGGTAACGCCGTTGGGTCGGACAGATAGTGCTACGCCCCCGAAGTGTTCGGGGTGCGGTTATCGTGCGGAAGCTGGGTTGCGGGCTTTGCTTGCGGCTTTGGGGCGGTATACTTGCCGCGTGATTGATGGACAGTTCGAAAACCTCCTGTCGGTAAACAAAACTAGGTACCTTGCCCGCTGATCGCGGCGGGCGTTTTGCGCGACGAAGCGATTCTATCGGCGGGGGCGAACTGCTCCCGCTGCATCGTTGCAGGCTGTCGCGCATTTCGAAAAGGGCCTTTCCGACGGCGGTTTTCGCTTGATGGAAGGGCTTTTGCTATGTATGGGCTGAAAACGGAGAGCAGCTTCGACGCTGCGCATTTCCTGACCGATTACCACGGCAAGTGCGAGAACCTGCACGGCCATCGCTGGCGCGTGGTGGCGTATCTCGAGCAGGCCGAGCTGCAAACCGAGGGCACGCACAAGGACATGGTCATTGACTTCGCCGACTTCAAGCGCGCGCTGCGCAATCTTACCGAGGAACTCGACCACTCGTTCGTGGTGGAGGAGGGCTCGCTCATGCCCAAAACCCTGGATTGCCTGCGCGAGGAGGGGTTCACGCTGTCGATGATGCCCTTCCGCACCACCGCAGAGAATCTGGCGCGTTACTTCTTCGGCAAGTTGGCAGAGCAGGGCTTCCCCGTGTCACAGGTGGACGTGTACGAAACGCCGAACAATTGCGCGATTTACCGCGCGTAACGAAGCTATGACCTGCGAAAACGATAACGTAACGGCAACCTACGGCAGCCTGCGCGACGCGTTCTCGGCCTTCAAGCGCGTCGATGGCGCGCAAGCGACCGCATCCGGTGCCGGTAAGGCGTCGGCGCCTGTGCCCGCCGTCACGCATGGCTCGTTGTCGGCGGCCATCGCTGCTAGTGGCGTGCAGTCGCCCATGTCCGTCGCTGCCGGCGCTGCGCCGGTCTCGGCACCCGTCGTCGCGTATGGTGCGCAGTCGCCTGCGTCTGCCGCTGCCGACAGAGCGCCGGCCACTTCGCTTGCCGACGCCGTTAGGGCGTCGCAACGCCGAAACGCCGGTGAATCCGGCTCCCAGGCAACTATGCCGGTTGCGGAGCGGTTCGTCAGCATCAACGGCGAAGGGGCGTGCGCGGGCAAGCTGGCAGCATTCATCCGGTTCACGGGCTGCAATCTGCGTTGCGGCTACTGCGACACCATGTGGGCGAACGCCCCGGGAGTCGCTGCGCAAGGTGAAACCCCGCAACAGCTGGTGGCGTGGGTGCGGCAGGCAGGCGTCGAATGCGTAACGCTTACCGGCGGTGAGCCGGTGCTTCCGCAACTGGTGGAGCTGCTGCTGGGCGAACCCGGTCCGAATGAGCGCGGTTTACGCGTGGAGATTGAGACGAACGGCGCCGCCGACCTGGGCGAACTCGCCGACTTGCGCGCACGCATCGGCAATGCCGCGCCCGGCAGGCTTTCCTTCACCGTGGATTGGAAGCTGCCGTCGAGCGGCATGGAGCAGCGGATGCTGCCCGCGAACTTCCGCCTGCTCGACGCGCGCGACACGGTGAAGTTCGTGTGCGGGCAGGGCGATTTGCCGCGCGCTTTGGAAGTTGCCCGGCAGCTCGATCTGCCGGGGCGCGTGCCGGTGTACCTGAGCCCGTGCTTTGGGGACATCGAGCCGGCGCGCATCGTTGAATTCATGCAAGAGAACCAAATGACCTGGGCAACCGCCCAAGTGCAGCTGCACAAGGTCATTTGGCCTGATGTTGAGAGGGGCGTGTAAGGATGGGCATTTTCGAGGGACAGGCGTTCTCCTCGTTCGCGGCTGCGGCCGCCAACGCGCGTGAGAACCTGCGCGTGCACGGGACGCTGGGCGAGGATCCGGCGCCGCGCGACGAGAACGGCAAGGTGTGCGGCGAGAACCCGCAAAAGGCGCTCGTACTCAGCAGCGGTGGCGTGGATTCCAGCACGCTTCTGGCCTTGGCGGTCAAGCGCTTCGGGGCGGAGAACGTGTTCGCGCTGAGCATCTCCTACGGCCAGCGTCACGAGAAGGAGATCGAAAGCGCGAAGGCCGTCGCCGCGCATTATGGCGTTGAGCAGCGCTTCCTCGACCTTTCCGCCATCTTCGCCGACAGCGACTGCAGCTTGCTCGAGCACTCCTCGCAAGACGTTCCCGAGGAAAGCTATGCCGAGCAGATCGACGAGGCGGACGGCTCCCCGGTCAGCACGTACGTGCCGTTCCGTAACGGGCTGTTCCTGTCGAGCGCTGCGTCCATGGCGTTGTCGCTGGGCGCGAGCGTGCTGTTCTACGGAGCGCACCACGATGACTGGGCGGGCGATGCTTACCCCGATTGCTCCATCGAGTTCGTGAACGCCATGAACCTTGCCATTACGCAGGGCACGGCGGGCCAGCTGCACATGGAGGCGCCGTTCGTGTCCTGGTCGAAGGCCGATATCGTGAAATGCGGCCTTGAGCTGGACGTTCCCTATGAGCTTACCTGGAGCTGCTACGAGGGCGGCGAGCGTCCGTGCGGCAAGTGCGGCACGTGCATCGACCGTAACCGCGCCTTCGAGGCCAACGGCATGCGCGACCCGCTGCTCGACAAGCTGGACGCCCAGGGGAAATAGGAGAGAAGCATGACCAACGAGAAACCTATGCGCGCCGGCACCGACGACCTGTCGCTTCTGGGCAACCAGGGCGTGCAGTATCCGCAAACCTACGACCCCAGCGTGCTTGAAACGTTCGAGAACAAGCATCCCGGCAACGACTACTTCGTGAAGTTCAACTGCCCGGAGTTCACGGCGCTATGCCCGATCACCGGCCAGCCCGACTTCGCCACCATCTACATCTCCTACGTGCCCGACGTGCGCATGGTGGAGAGCAAGAGCCTGAAGCTGTACCTGTTCAGCTTCCGCAACCACGGCGACTTCCACGAGGATTGCGTCAACGTGATCATGAAAGACCTGATCGCGCTGATGGACCCGAAGTACATCGAGGTGTGGGGCAAGTTCCTGCCGCGCGGCGGCATCTCCATCGACCCGTATTGCAACTACGGCAAGCCCGGCACGCGCTGGGAGCAGGTTGCCTGGGATCGCTTGGCAAACCACGACCTGCATCCCGAGGCCGTGAACAACCGCTAGCAGGTGCTCAATGCCCGCAAACAGCGATGTTTGCGGGCATTTTATCGCGTGTTGCGCATATATTTGCGCGTTTTTTGGCAGGAACCGCACATGCATGTTGACCTGGGAAAACGTTGTATCGCACCAGGTCGACGGCATGTTTTGAAAGCTTACGAGTGCGTGCGATTTCGCAATCGGATACAATGCTTTGCATGCAAAAGACTACTTATTTACGCATGACCGACGCCCTGCGGGCCCGCCCCGCGCTGGCGCGCGGCGTCTCCCTGGCGAACAAGATCATCACCAACGTGGTGTACGTGGCGTATCCGTGCCTGCTCGCGTGGCTGGCGTACGCGGCGGCAACCGGCGCAACTGGCGCGGTGGGGATGCTTTTGCGGGCCGTGCTGGTGCCGGGAATCTCGTTTGCGCTGGTCACCGTGATGCGCAAGGCTATCAACGCGCCGCGTCCGTACGAGGTGTTCGATGCCGCACCCGTCATCCCGAAGGACACACGCGGCAATTCGTTTCCCAGCCGCCATGCGTTCAGCATCTTCGTCATAGCCATGACGTTTTGCGCCTGCTGCCCGCTTGCGTGGGTGGGGCCGGTCATGCTGGTTGCCGGGGTGTTGCTAGCGGTCATCCGCGTGGTGTCGGGCGTGCATTTCCCTTGCGATGTTGTGGTGGGGGCTTTGTTGGGCATGCTTGCAGGTTTTGTGGGTCTCTGGATTCTTTAGGGGCAGCCTGATACAGTTATCGATATTAAATATCGATATCGGTTAGCCGATACCGTCCGTTTCGTTTCAGAGGGGGCAGATATGCTGAAAGTTTCGAAGCGTACGTTGCTTTTAGTCGCCGGCATCGTTTGGCTTATCGCCGGCGGGAACATCGCCTGGCTGGGCATCCGGTCGTTCGCTCAAATGGATCAGGGGATTTGGTGGCTGCTCGCCATCGGCGCCGCCGTGGTGTTCACGCTGTTCCATGTCAAGGTTTTCTCGAAGATGGTGGGCAAGCATGCCATCCGCATCGCCGGCTATGAGGCAGATCGCGTTGGCGTGTGGCACTTCTTCGACGTGCCGGGTTATACCATGATGGCCATCATGATGAGCGGCGGCATCTCCCTTCGCGCGTTCGGCCTGGTTCCTGCGTGGTTCATCGCGTTCTTCTACACGGGCCTGGGTATTGCGTTGGCGCTTTCCGGGGCAAGCTTCCTTATCCGTTTCGCGCGTCACGACAACCTTCGCGCTCCGTGCCCGGTGGTTCCCGGTATCCTTTCGCGCGGATAACCGTTGCATAACCGCATTCATCACGAAGGCCCGCTCAGCTGAGCGGGCCTTCGCTTTGCTACCGGGAAATCCTGGCGAAGGGGGATCCCGGTAGGGGGTTGTTCGAATCAGGGAAGCGATTTGCGGAGCTTTCCCGATCTCGGCTATGGCGCGCGCCGTTGGGGAAGCGGAGGCGCCATAGCCTTTGGGAGGTTGCCGCCTGGCGGGGCTTTTCGCTTCCAGCTGGGGAAATAGGAGCCGGAAGCGCGCCTCGCCATGGGCGTTCGGTCGTCGGAAGGCTACTTGATGGCCTCGAAGCCGGCTGTCAGGTCGGCGATGATGTCGTCGATGTTCTCGGTGCCGATGGACAGGCGCACGGTGGTGGGCTTGATGCCGGCGGCAAGCAGCTCGTCCTCGGTCAGCTGGGAGTGCGTGGTGGATGCCGGATGGATGACCGGCGATTTCACGTCGGCGACGTTGGCCAGCAGGATGAACAG
>CALEWN010000237.1 GCA_937925385.1 uncultured Senegalimassilia sp. | reverse complement strand
GCCGCTCGGCCGTTGCGCGTGCTGTACGTGGGCAAGATCTGCCGGGCCAAGGGCGTGGAAAGCCTTATTCGCGCCATGGACCTGCTGCCGCTCGATCCGCAGGCCGTGGAGCTATGCCTGGTCGGCGGCTACAGCGACCAGGTACAATACGACCGCATCGTGAAGCTGGCCGGCAGCTGTCGTTTCCCGGTGGTGTTCGGCGGGCGCGTCTCGCAAGACGACCTGGTGCTTTCCTATAACCGAAGCCACGTTTTCGTCCTGCCCTCGTTTTTCGAGGGGCTGCCGCTTGTCACGGTTGAGGCGCTTGCAAGCGGGTGCCGAGCGGTGGCCACGAGCCTGCCCGGCGTTCGCCCGTGGCTCGATGCGTCCCTTCCGGATGCCCCCGTTTCGTTTGTGGAACCGCCGCGCATCGAGGGCGCAGACGTGCCCGTGCCCGAGGATCTGCCGGCCTTCGAGCAGCGCCTTTCGGATGCGTTGCGCGAACAGCTTCAAGCGGCGGCGGCGCAGCCCTTGGAGGGAACCGGGTTCGACGCCACCGCCGTGTCGTGGGACTCGCTGGCGGCTCGTATGGTCATGTTGGTCGGCTAGCGTTGACGCGAATCGCATCGGCGGGTGGGGCCGACTCGCCCATCTGCGCCCGCCGATTGCGTCTCGTTGCATAAAATCCAACCGCTGGGGTTATTTTTTCGATATTCGGGGTTGTCAAACAGCGCAGGTCCGCATAAACTGCCAACAGTTCCTTTAAATGCGGTACAGAGAGACCGACAAGGTAACACCCGAATCGCTCACTTTCACAAGAGCGGATCTGAGATGAAGCCTTTGTCAGCCGCAAAGGCGTTTTTTATGCCTTGCGACATGGCGTCAAGGTTCGGGCGGGCCGAAAAACTCGGCGGCTTTCCCGAAAGACGTGTCTGTCTGTACGCACTCGACTAGAGAAAGGGTGTGTATGACTGACGCAGGGACGGTCAAGAACGTCTGCATGGATGCAGACGAGATCGAGCGCTCTCTGGTGCGCATCGCGCATCAGATCCTCGAGACCAACAAGGGCGCGGACAACCTCGCGCTCGTCGGCATCGTCACGCGCGGCGATCTGCTCGCCAAGCGCCTGGCTGAGAAGATCGAGCAAATCGAGGGCACGAAGGTGCCGCTCGGCAAGCTCGACATCAGCTTCTATCGTGACGACTTCGCCACCCACTTCGCCCCCGAAGTGCATTCCACCGAAATCGACTTCGATATGGACGGCAAGGACGTCGTGCTCGTCGACGACGTGCTCTTCACCGGCCGTACCATCCGCGCCGCGCTCGATGCGCTCATGGACATCGGCCGCCCGGCTCGCGTGGAGCTGGCCGTGCTGGTGGACCGCGGGCATCGCGAGCTTCCCATCCGCGCAGATTACGTCGGCAAGAACGTGCCTTCCGCCGCACAGGAGAACGTGCGCCTGTTCCTGGAGGAAGTGGACGGCAAGTCCGAGGGCGAGATTCTGGAAATGTCCGACGGCGCGCACATCGGCGCCGCACCGCTGGGAGGTGAATAGGGAATGGCTTTCAACCATAAGCATCTTATCGACATCACGGAGTATTCCGCCGATGACATCATGGCCATCCTGGAAACGGCCGTGAAGTTCAAAGAGGTCAACGAGCGCCGCATCAAGCAGGTGCCCACGCTCAAGGGCTTCACCGTGGTCAACATGTTCAACGAGCCGTCCACCCGCACGCGCTCGAGCTTCTAGATGGCCGAGAAGCGCCTGTCCGCTGCAAGTCTGAACTTCGGCGGCAGCTCCACCTCCTCGGTCAAGGGCGAGAGCCTGGTGGACACG
>CALEWN010000236.1 GCA_937925385.1 uncultured Senegalimassilia sp. | reverse complement strand
CATCAGCAAGGGCAGCGCCATCACGAACGTGACGACGCTTGCCCCATCAATCCGAACGCTGCTGCCGACCAGCCGGGAAGGCGCGGCTACTTGCTGCTGACCGCGCCGCTCGTCACGCTCTTGAACATGCTCGTAACCGAGCTGCCGGCAGACGTGATCGCCGTGTTGACCTGCGTTTGCAAAAGCATGAGCGCCGCCCCCAAACCAACGGCGAAGCCCAAGGCGATAACCACCTGCACGATTTCCGATCCGCCATCCTCCTCGCCGCGATATGCCAGAGCGCGAGCCTTGTCCGCAAAACCCTTCAGGGAAACGCCGTTCGTGTTCATATCCATGTTCGTGTTCATATCCAAGCCTTTCCATTCGCTGCCTTTTTCCTTGTTACCGAATCGAACCAGCGCCTAACCAGCCCAAAGGCACCACCTCCTTTCCGCACCCGTTCTCATCCGAGCACCGTCGTCCCCACCGCCAGCCATATGGATAAAAACGGCGCCATGGGGATGCCATCGCGACGACCAAGCCGGTGCGCCAGCATCCCTGCAAGGGAAAACGCGCACGCCGACGCATAGCAAGCCGCCGCCCCTAAAAGCGTTGCGGGACCGCACGCGAACGCCAGCGCCGTCATGCAACGGATATCGCCGAAGCCCACCGATCCGCCGCTCTTGCGCGCAATGAGGTTCGCCACCCAGCACACCGCCAGCACCACCGCCGCGGCGACGGCCCCCTCCGCGATGCCGGCAGAACCATGGCGAAGCAGCTGATAGGCGCCCCCGACGACGAGAAGCGCCGCGCAGCATTCCAAAGGGATCACCCTTGCCCGCAAATCGCACACCACCCCCGATGCCATGACCGCACCGCACACGCATAGCAGGCAGCCTTGATGCCACGGGGCACCCGATAGCGGTTGGGCCGCGAACCACAACGCCATGGCCGCGGCAAGCACCGCCCGTTGCCACGCCCGCGCCGAAAACGAGCAGCGTTGCCGCTGCTCGGCCTCGCTTCGCACCGAGGAACCCTTGCCCACGTCGATGCCCGCCTCTCTAAGCGCTTCGGCGCGTTCGTGCGTGAGCGTCCCTTTCAGAGCCTGGGAACGGCAATCCTCAAGCCACATGCCCACGGCGCCGGCAGACCCCTTCTCGCTTTGACGGGGAAGCCGGCCCGGGAAAGCATCGCGATAGCGGGAAAAATCATCCAAGCAGCGATACCACCAGGTATAAGAGCGCAAATATGCCCTGCTCAGCAGCATGTCGGCGATTCGGGGGACCGCAAATACGCCCACTGCGGCCCCGATGATCGCGTATACGGCCAGCACAGCCAGCGCATACCCCGTCATGCGCTTGCCTCCTGCAATTCGGCAGCATGACGCGGATAGGTCGGTCTCGCCTGTTCAGCCACTTGCCCGGCCGATGCTCCTCGCTGCACATCGGCCGGGCGGGCGCCAATCGATCCCCTCACGGGCCTACCTCGACGCAACAGCTGGCAGGCAGCGGCCTGAGCTGCGCACCGAGCCGCATCATCCTCGCCTGCGGCATTCGCCTCCAAAGCTCCGACCAGCTCGATGCGCACCACGATGTCCGCCCCTTCGGAGGAAACGTTCACGTTCCTAGCGACAACGGGAA
>CALEWN010000235.1 GCA_937925385.1 uncultured Senegalimassilia sp. | reverse complement strand
ACGTCAAGCGAATGATAGCGAAGCGTGTACTGCACGCCCGCTAACTGGGATATAGCATCGGCCTCATACGCGGGCATGACCCCTGAAACGCCTTCAATGCCGCGCAGCATATCCACCTGCTCATCGGACATGCCGAGCGACGACACCACGCGAAGATCGCACAGCTCGGTGGCATCGTAGTATTCGTCTCCCGCTAAACGCATATCGGGGCCGGTCATGCGCAAGCCAGCATAGAAACCGCAGCCGAGCGCCGCCATCACGGCGATGGCGAGGAACCTCCCCCACGAATGCGTGATGGAGCGCAGGACCTCTTTGCGAAAGGCTCCCATGGCTACCACTCCAAATCTTCGGCGTTGCCCGGGTTCGGATTGATGAAGCAGCTGGCGACACGGCCTTCGCGCACATGGATAACGCGGTCGGCGATGTCGGCGAATGCGGAGTTATGGGTGATGAGCACCACCGTCTTGCCGGTGTTGCGGCACGTGTCCTGAAGCAGCTTCAGGATAGCCTTGCCCGTTTTGTAATCCAAGGCGCCGGTGGGCTCGTCGCACAGGAGCAGCTTAGGGTTTTTCGCAAGCGCACGGGCGATAGCCACGCGCTGCTGCTCGCCGCCGGAAAGCTGTGCGGGGAAGTTATCCATGCGATGCGCCAGGCCCACCTGGGCGAGCACCTGCGCGGCATCAAGCGGATGCGGGCAAATCTGGCTGGCAAGCTCGACGTTCTCGAGCGCCGTGAGATTCTGAACCAGGTTGTAGAACTGGAAAACGAAGCCGATGTCCAAACGGCGGTACTGCGTGAGCTGACGTTCGGAGAAGCGGCTGATGTCGCGCCCGTCGAGCATGATGGTGCCGGACGTGCATGAGTCCATGCCTCCGAGCATGTTGAGCAACGTGGTCTTGCCGGCGCCCGAAGGGCCCACCACCACCACGAACTCACCGGCTTCAGCGGTAAAAGTCATGCCATCGGCAGCGGCAACCTCCAACTCGCCCATCTTGTACACCTTGCGAACATCGTTGAATTCCACGAACGCCATGTCCCCACCTTGCTCTTCGGGTGCTTTCCTTCCCCTGATTATACAAAAGAGCGCCCCGGCATAGATGCCGGGGCGCTCTAAGCGGTTCAAGCGTTAGCTCGGTGTAACGTCAACCTTAGTTGGCGCCGAACAGCTCGATGGTATCGCCTTCCTTCAGCGTGACCATGGCCTTCTTCCACGTACGGGTCTGACCGACCTGATAACGCACGCGCTTGGGCTTCGGCTTGACGTTCAGGGTGTTCACCTTGACCACGGAGACGTTGAAGATAGCCTCGATGGCCTGGCGGATCTCAACCTTATTGGAGTCCTTGGCCACCTCGAAGGTGTACACGTTGTTCTCCATCTGGTCGTAGCTGTGCTCCGTCACGATAGGACGGATGATGACCTCGCGGGGATCCTTCATTATGCGAGCACCTCCTCGATGCGCTTCAGGGCCTCAGCGGTGAACACCAGCTGCTTGTTGTCGAGCAGCTCGTAGGTGTTGGCCTCGGCGACGGGCAGGATGTTGACCTTCTCCAGGTTGCGGAAGGACAGCCACGTGGTGACGTCGTCGTTGCCGATGACCAGCGTGGTGCGCTGGCCCTCGAAGCCCATGGCCTTGATGAACGCCTTGGCGTCCTTGGTGCAGGGCTTCTCGAACTTGAACTCGTCGACAACGGTGAACTGACCGTCAGCCACCTTGGCGGACAGAGCGGAGCGCATGGCCAGCTTGACTTCCTTGTTGTTCACGCGGAAGGCGTAGCTGCGCGGATGCGGACCGAACACGGTGCCGCCGCCAGCCCACTGAGGGGAGCGGATGGAGCCCTGGCGGGCACGGCCGGTGCCCTTCTGGCGCCACGGCTTCTTGCCGCCGCCGCGGACCTGGCCGCGGGTGAGGGTGTTGCTGGTGCCGGCACGCCAAGACGCACGCTGAGCGCGCACAACCTGGTGCATGACGGGCACGTTCGGCTCGATGCCGAACACGGAAGCGGAAAGCTCGGCGTCGCCGGCCTTCTTACCGCTTGCGTCCTTGATCTCGATAGTCGTCATGGTAGTGAAAACTCCTTATAGATAGTCCAGGTTACGCCATGCGCACGCGCACGATGCCGTTCTTGCCGCCGGGGATGGCGCCCTTGACCAGGATCAGGTTCTGCTCCTCGTCGACGCGCATCACGGTCAGGTTCTTGACGGTGACGGTGTCGCAGCCCATGTGACCAGGCAGGCGCATGCCCTTGAGCACGCGGGAAGGCGTGGCGCACATGCCCACCGAACCGGGAGCGCGGTGGAAGTGAGCACCATGGCCGCCCGGACCGCCGGCGAAGCCGTAGCGCTTCATGACGCCGGCGAAGCCCTTACCCTTGGAGGTACCGGTGACGTCGACCTTCTTGACCTCGGCGAAAGCCGCCACGGTCTGCTGGTCGCCGGCCTTGTACTCGGCGGCGTCCTCGACGCGCACCTCGCGCAGGTAGCGGGTAGGCTCGATGCCCTGCTTGGCGAAATGGCCGCCCATGGGCTTGTTGACCTTCTTGGCCTTAATCTCGCCGAAGCCCAGCTGCACGGCCTCGTAGCCGTCGGTGGCCTTCGTCTTGACCTGGCACACCGTGTTCGGCTCAGCCTGAATCACGGTCACGGGGATGAGCTTGTCCTCCTCGTTGAAGATCTGGGTCATGCCGATCTTCTTACCAAAAATAGCGTTAATCATGCTAATTGACACCCCTTACAGCTTGATCTCGATGTCGACGCCGGCAGGGAGGTCCAGACGCATCAGGGAATCCACCGTGTTGGGGGTGGGCTCCAGGATGTCGATCAGGCGCTTATGGGTGCGCATCTCGAACTGCTCGCGCGAATCCTTGTCCACATGGGGGCCCTTGACGACGGTGAACAGGTTGCGCTCCGTCGGCAGCGGGATGGGACCGGACACCTTGGCACCCGTCTTCTGAGCGGTATCGACGATGAGCTTCGTGGACTGGTCCACGATCTCATGATCGTATCCCTTGAGGCGGATGCGAATCTTCTGATTAGCCACTTTCATTTCCTCCGTTAAGCTTTCGGACGTTCAACGCTTAAGCGTTGCCGCCGGCCTTGCTGATAATCTCTGCAGCGACGTTCTTGGGAACCGGCTCGTAAGAGTCGAACTGCATGGTGTAGGTTGCGCGACCCTGCGTACCGGAACGCAGATCGGTTGCGTAGCCGAACATCATGCCCAGCGGCACCTTCGCGGAGATGGCGACGGAACCGGTGCGCTGCTCCTGACCCTGGATCATGCCACGGCGAGACGGGATGTCGCCCATGACGAAGCCCGTGTACTCCTCCGGGGTCTCGACCTCGACGGCCATGACAGGCTCGAGGATGACCGGGTCGGACTTACGCAGAGCTTCCTTGATGGCCATGGAACCGGCAACCTTGAAGGCAGCTTCCGAAGAGTCGACGTCGTGGTAGGAACCGTCGATGAGCTCGACGCGGACGTCCTCGACGGGGTAACCGGCCAGAACACCCGTGTTGAGGGCTTCCTGGATACCCTTGTCGATGGAAGGAATGTATTCCTTCGGCACGACGCCGCCGACGATCTTGTTCTCGAACTCGTAGCCCTTGCCCGGCTCCTGCGGGTACATGTTGATGACCGCATGGCCG
>CALEWN010000234.1 GCA_937925385.1 uncultured Senegalimassilia sp. | reverse complement strand
GCAGGCCGTCGGGAATCATCTTGGTCAGACGCTCTTCCCCGCCGTCGTTTTGGGCGGTTTCGTAGTACCAGCACTTGAATTTCACCATGGCGAGGGCTTTTTGAAGGCGCGCGATCTCCTGCTCGGTCCGGGCTTTGCGCGCTTCGAAGAGCTGCTTTCGCTCGGCGTAGGTGGATGGGCCCTCCTGAACCATGTCGACGAAGCGCTTGATGTCCTTGATCTCGAGGCCCGTTTTCTTGAGGCACTCGATGACGCGGAGCAGCTCAAGCTCGCCCTCGCCGAACCGGCGGATGTTGCCCGCGCGCTCCAGGTTGGGGAACAGGCCTTCCTTGTCGTAATAGCGCAACGTGGATACCGGAATGTCGAACATCTCCGAGACCTGTCCGATCGTGTACATGGCGGCTCCCTTTCAAGTGCATTGACCTAATGTGAGGTTTAAGGAATTGCGACGTGGGCATGATACCATCTGCGCACGAGCAAGGTGGCGGGCGGCAAAATGCTGCCCGCCACTCGCCGCTCGCTTTCGCTCGCCTTGCTTAGCCCTTCACCAGCGTAACCGCAATGGTGTTCAGGTAGTCGAGCGCGCCCGCTTTGACGGCCGCCCTATCACCGCGAGCGTATTCGTTTTCGCAGGCGATCCAGTCGGCCCACGCCTCGCGCGTGCACGTCATTTCGTGCATATCCTTGACAACCGCACCGCGCGTTTTGCCGATCATGGCTTGCCACCAGGTCATATCGTGCATGTACTCAAGCTGCTCGGGAGTCCATGAGGCAAGCAAGCATGCCGGCAGCGCATCGTGGCAATCGCGCACCATGCCGGGAATGGAGAGATAGATCTTCCCGCCCGGCTTCACGTAAGGAAGAAGCTTTTCGCCGAGATACCGCGGATCGCGGCCGAAATAGTTGTAGGAGTCGATGCTTACCACTGCGTCGAAGAACCCGTGTTCGAACGGCAAGCCTTCCGCCGCGTCAGCCTTGGTGGGATGGATCCGTCCATCCGGCACACCCATTCGGCGAAAGAAAGCGCGGTTTTCGGCGGGGTCGCTCCACAGGTCGACGGCGTACACGTCGAACCCGTACTCGCGCGCGAGCATCACGCTTGTGATGCCAGAACCGGATCCGAGGTCGCATACGCGCGACCCTTTCGCAAAATCGGCACCACGAAGAAGCTCTTCGCAAAGCTTAAGCGGGTTGGGCCCCATGATCTTGGAGCGGACGAGATTGATATCGAAGCTGTTCGCTTTTGGGAAGCTGTTCATTGTCGTTCCTGTTCGTTGTGATGATAGTGAAACAGGTATGGAACGGCGCAATAACGCGGGACCTTGATGCGGCCTTCTTTGAAGCGCTATGCGATTAACCGTTCCCTAAAGAACAATGACCAAAAAGACATCCCTTAAGGTGTGTTCGTTCGAGGCATTTGCCTCCCTTGAATGCGGCGCACTGCAGCCACGGCGGTCGCAATCGTTTCCGCATTCGACTAAGTTCACCATAGCACGTTTGCCCGCGATTACCAGCCCTGTCTCGCACTGCCGAGGAAAGCCATCTTCCCGGCAGTGGCGCGGCTATGCGCTTCGCGTAATAATGGATGCTATTGTTGAACCATTCCTCGGAGACGCATGGTGCAACTTTGGCTTGTTGCGGCATGCGGGTGAGGTACCAAAGCGCAACCAGCCGTTGCTAGGATTTGCGTCTATCTGCGCGTATGCTGACGTTATCGAAACGACCCCGCCGAGAGGAGCCATCATGGCCTTCGCAGAAAAGCTCGTCGCCGTACGGCGCGCGCACAACCTCACGCAAGACCAGCTTGCCGAGAAGCTTTACGTAACCCGCCAAGCCGTCAGCCGCTGGGAGCGCGGCGAGGTTACGCCGGGAATCGACATGATGAAGCTCATTGCCACCGTCACCGGCGAACCGCTGGCCCATCTGCTGGAAATGCCCGAACATTATTGCGAAAGCTGCGGCATGTACCTGACGCCCGACGATTGCGGGACCGATGCCACCGGCAACAAGACCGACCATTACTGCAAATGGTGCTACGACCGCGGCGCCTACACCTATGAAACCACCATGGAAGCCATGATCGAGGATTGCGCGCCGCGACTGGCGAAGAACACGGGTATAACGCTTGACGAGGCGGTCTCGCTCATGGGAGCGGTTTTGCCCCAGCTTGAGCGCTGGCGCGCCGTTCGCGAAAACGAACAGCGCTACGGAGTGGAAGCACGCGAACGCTACGGTAACGAAGCAGTTGCTGCCGTGAACGAGCGGATCCTGGACATGGACCCTGCCACCTGGAACGACATGAAAGAACTCGAAAAGGCGATCTTGGGCCAGCTTTCCATCGCGCTGGGCGATGGCGATGCAACCGGTCCCGAAGCCGCGAAGCTTGTGCAAATGCACCGCCGCTGGATCGGCCTGCAATGGGGAGCCGAGCCCAAACGGGATATCTACCTGGGGCTTGTGCGCGGCTATCTGGCAGACCCCCGATTCGTTTCATACTATGACGAGCCTTGCGGCAAAGGGGCGTCTGCGTTTCTAGTTGCAGCCGTGGAAGGTGCGCTGGGGGAATAACTCGACAATGTACGCTTCTACTCGATAAGGCCGAGGGCCGGAGCTATGACCTTCGTGTAGAGCACCAGCCAGATAGTCGAGACGCAGAAGCCGCCCAGAACGTCGCTGGCGTAATGGACCCCCAGGTAGATGCGGCTTATGCCGACCATCACGACGACCAGCGCGAACAGGCACATTAGCGCAATGCGGCGGCGCGGATTGCGCTCGTAGCGCCACACGCACCACGCCAGCAGGCCGAAGACTGCCATCGCGGCCATGGAATGCCCCGAGGGGAAGCTGAACCCGGACACATCGACCAGCCGCAGAACATCGGGGCGTGGGCGTTGGATGGCGAACTTCATCGCCTGGTTCAGCAGCACGACCAGGCCCAAGTTCAGCACGTTGCACCAGCCCGGACGCTTAACCGGCGTGAAGGCCGCGGCGACACCGAGCACCACCAGCAACGTCACCGGCGTGGCAAGCGCCGAGAAGCTTTCCATGATGGGAGTGAGCCACGGTTGGCGCAGCTGCTCGCCGAACAGCCACCATGCCGCCGCATCGAGCTTCATGCTCTCCTCGCTGAGCACGTTCTCCAGCAGCATCACCAGCACGATGGCGCACACCGACGTCACCACCAGCGTGCGGTTCTCCTTCACGTAGCGCGAAAGGCTTCGCGCGGCCTTGCCGGCACCCGACGCAATCCCCACCCTGTCCAACTCCTTCGCCCGGCCGTTGCAGCCGGCATCGCAAACGGAAAGCACGATAAGGGGCAGGGCGGCCGCAGCCTCCCTGCCCCTTGGTTTTGCCAAAGAAATCTTAGCTCATATGCTGCCGCGCGCATCACCTTGGCAACGACCCGTTATCATCGCGGCCAAACGTCGCGCCCCATCGATGCCGGTTCGACCAGCCCCATATGGTACGAGGAATACTCAGCGGCTTCGACATCGCGGCGTTTTTCGGCCATCGGCCACAACAGAAGCGAACAGGCAAGGCATACCAGGCCCATCCCTAAAAGCACCGATAGATCCGACAGCGCCGTGCCGGCATTGCAGTAGGTGATCACCTCGCGCAAGGCATCCACCGCGTACGTGAACGGCAGCCAAGGCTGCATCGTCGCCAGAAAGCCCTGCCCAAGAACGGTCGGCAACGTGCCGCCCGAGCACGCCAGCTGCAAGATAAGGATCACAACCGCCAACGCCTTCCCCACCAAGCCGAAGACCATGTTCAGGCACTGCATCATCAGCATGAAGCAGAAGCTGATGGCGAACGCAGTTGCCCCGTACACCAGCGGAGACGGCCCGTATGCATCTGCAACGCCGATGCCGTATGCCGCGGCAACGACAGCTGCAGCCTCAAGCAGGCACATGCCCGCATACAGGGGAAGGCGCCCCAAAACCGTTTTGAAGCGGCCGCAACCCTTTGCTTTCGGCGCCAGCGGATCGATCACGAAGAAGATGAGCAGCGCTCCAAGCCATAACGCCGTCGTCATGAAAAACGGCGAGAACCCTTGGCCGTAATAATCCAGTTCGCCATATGTCTTAGTAACCGTCTCCGTGGGACTTGCGATGTATTCGCCCATTTCCTCGGCATCGGCATGCAGGCTCTTCCCCATGCTCCCAGCGCCTTCGGACAGGGCCGATTGCAGCTGCGCGGAGCCGTCGGCAAGGGCCGCGCTCCCGGTTTGCGCCGAGCTCAAACCCGAGGTTAACGCGGGAAGGCTGCTCGCCAGCTCGCTGTTGCCCGAGGCGATCGTCTCAGCGCCCGACCCTAATGCTTCCATGGAGCTTCGAGATCCGGCAAGGCCGCCTGCCAAAGTGCTCAATCCCGCATCGATGCTTCCCGCCGCATAAGCCAGCGTCTCGCCGGGAACATCGGCAGACCCGATCGCTGCGACAGAGACGTCCAGCTGAGATGCCGCCCGGCCAACGCCCAGAGCGGCAAGCTCGGACGAATCAGACGCCTCGGCAAGCCCAGCAGCCAGCTGGTTCGCGCCGCCCGCAACCTGATCGAGCGCGGCGTCGCCTCGAGCCATCCACTCGTCCGCAGCGAGCCCGCCGTACGAACCGCCGCCGACAAGAGCGGCTTGAGCGGCCTGGTAGCACTGCTTTGCCCCGACGGCTCCCGAAGCAAGGGCGCCCGCCGCATCGCCAGCGGAACCGAGCTTGGCGGAAAGCGTTTCCAGACCAGCTTGGGCGCCGGACAGCTGAGCCGCGCCGTCGGATAGCCCCGAGGACAGCGACGAAAGCCCGGAGTTCAATCGAGAGGAAGCGCTTTTCAACCGGCTTGCTCCAGAAGATGCGGCATCCAGGGCATCCTCGGCGGAACCGATGCCCGAGGCCAGAGCAGCGGACCCCGACGCCAACGATGAAGCGCCTTCGGTTGCCGTCTGGGCACCAGCAGCAGCGGAAACAAGACCGTCGGCCAAATCCGACGCACCCCCCTTCGACCTCCTGCATGCTCGCCGCCGCATCGGAGAGCCCATCGCGGGCGCTGAACAGCCCCTCATATGCCCCGACCGTATAGGCTTTTGCAATTTGCTGGTAGATGCTGGTTTCCAACGCGCTGGTGATACGCGAGGCGAACTGAGAGTAGATGAAGTTGTAACGCTCGTTCTTGAGAATGGTCAAATCTGCTACCGAAGGCAAGCCGTTTTGACCGGACGCGACGCGCTGGGAAAAATCGGAGGGGATCTCGAAAACGATTAGGTAACCGCTGCCCTCGATACCGTTGTCCATCGCGCCTTTATCGAGCGAAACGAATGTCGCGTCTTCGCTTTCCTGAGCAGCTTCGACGATGTCCGCACCCAAGTTCATGGTTTTATCGCCGATGCAGGCGCCCTCGTCGAGGTTGACGATGCCCACCGGCACGCGCTTCATGGCTCCCATGACATCCCAAAAGCCCCAGCAATAAAACGCCGAGAAGAAGGCAATTATGGCAACAACCCCGACTACCTTGATAAGCATCTTGGCGACTTTGCCCCTTCTTACTCTGTTATCGCCGCCTCCCAGACGCATTACCAACTCCTTTAGATGTACGCATGTTAATATATTGACGGTTTTCAATATAAAAGCGTCCAAGGCGTAGGCAATGCTCAATATATTGCCATCTGTCAAATGATTGACTGATGACTGTTTATTGTTCACTTTTCGAAAGGTTTCGCATGGCGAACGTGAAGAACAACCAACGGGCTCAACGCACGCGATCGGCCATAGAGCAAGCTTTCTTCAAACAAGCCGCCCAGCTACCGCTTCAAAAGATAACGGTCTCGCAGATCGTCGAAGACAGCTGCATCTCGCGCGGAACCTTCTACCTGCATTACCGAGACGTCTACGATCTTGCCGAGAAGATCTGCGATCGATCCCTGACCGAGCTCGAGGAAGACATTTCGCGCTGCATGGCCGACGAGCCCGACCCCCACGGCTTCCCCATTCTGCAGCTTCTGTTCGCCTACGTCGCCGAGCATCGCGAACAGGCGAGCTTCATTTTCTCGAAAAACGTCCCTACAAAGGCAAGGGAGCGCGTGGCGAAACTGATGGGCGAATCTCTTCAGAAAGCAATTGGATACACGTATGGGGAAATAGACCCGGCGCAACAACCGTTCTTCCAGTCATACGTCAGCGCGGGCTTGCTGGGCTTGCTGGAGAATTGGATCGCGAAAGGATGCCCCTCCGACCCCGAGCGCATGGCTATGCTGGCAGGCACGATAACGACGCAGGGGATCGAGGGGCTGCAGAACCGCAGCAATCGCCATCCTACTCGATCAGCCCCAACGCCGGGGCTATGACCTTCGCGTAGAGCACCAGCCAGATGGTTGAGACGCAGAAGCCGCCCAGGACGTCGCTGGCGTAATGGACCCCCAGGTAGATGCGGCTAATGCCGACCATCACGATGGCCAGCACGATGGCGCACGCCGACGTCACCACCAGCGTGCGGCTCTCCTTAACGTGGCGCGAAAGGCTCCGCGCGGCCTTGCCGGCACCCGACGCAATCCCCACCCTGTTCAACTCCTTCGCCCGGCCACCTGGGCCGACATCGCAAACCAAAAGCATGATAAGGGGCAGGGTCGCCCAGGCCCCCTGCCCCTTGGATTTCGCTAGAGCGAAGCTTAGCGCATATGCGGCCGCACACGATGTTTCGGCAACGAGCCGTTATTCCCACAACCGGGCGTCACAACCCCGCATGGCAACTCACCGCGCCTTTTCACGCAGCGATCCTTCGTCCACACGGGCTTTCTCCTGCCGGGTGTTTTCGCTTTCCTCATCGGGTTTTCTTCGCCTTGTCGCCACGACAGCGCATTCCGGACGCATAACGGCACGTCTCCGAAGCGTCAGGGCTAGGAGGTCGCTTCGGCCGCTTTGGCCGCTTCTGCGGCGGCTTCCTCGGCTTCTTGCGTTCCTTTGCTGAGCAGGGCAATGCCCGCCACCACCGCTATCATCCCGATGCCGACGACAACGGAGAACGGGTCGTTCCACACCACGATGCCGACGAGCGTGGTCAAAAGGGTGCCGACGCCGCCCCAGATGCCGTAGGCCATCCCCAGGCTCAAATGCTTGAGCGCAAGCGTCAGCAGCACGAACGAGATGACGTAGCACACGGCGGTGGCCAGACCGAACACCGGGTGCGTGAAGCCATCGGACATCTTCATGAACGTGGTGCCGAACACCTCGGACACGAAGGCGAACGACTGCTGCACGATGGACGCGCTCTTCACTTACATCGCCCCCAATCGCAGACACGCCACGCCGAAGATGACGAGCGCGATGCCTGCGATCTTCTTCGCGTTGAACTTCTCTTTCCAGACGATACGGCTGACCACAGCCGTCAGCGCAACCGCCGCGCTCGTCCAAATCGCGTACGCCAAGCCCAAGGGCAAGGACGCGAACACGTGCGAAAGCGCGTAAAACGACACGGCATAGCCCACCGCGATGCCGAGGATGGGAACTTTACGACGGAAACCGTCGGAGAGCTTCATGCACGTGTCGCCGAACACCTCGAAGAGCACTGACAAACCCAGAAGCGCATACGGGCTCATTGCTGTACCCCTTCTTGGAACGTTTTCGCATACAGCCTGACCACTTTGACGAACAGCTCGCCCTCCTCGGGGCTGATCGCGGCAGCGGCCTTCAGCTCAAGCTCGCGCATGCGCACAACCGGCAGGCGCCATTGCTCGCGCCCTTCCTTGGTAAGCGCCATGATCCGCTCGCGCTTGTCGACCTCACTTGCCCGCCCGACCACGACATCGCGCGCGGCAAGGCGCTTGCAGATAGCGCTGACCGTTTGTTTGCCCATGTCGCGCAGCTCGCAAATCGACCGTTGCGAACAGCCTTCGGGCTCATCCCACAGGGCATCGACGACGTACAGCTCGCTGGTGTCGACGCCCATGTTCTTAGCGAATGCGCTGTACGCGACCGCAACGTCGCGCCAGCATTCCCACATTTCCTTCGAGAACTCCTCAGGCAGCATCTTGCCTCCATTCGGATTGGTCTACCTGTTGACTATTATAGTCTGCTGATTGACTTTTTGCGCTCGCCCGCACTGAATCCACACGAGATGCCGGGAGCCACTGGCGGCCACGGCGTCGCCGCAGCAAGCCGGTTCGACCGGATACTCCCGACTCAAGGAGCATCAACCGCAGGAAAACCATCAGGAATCAGCATACTTTGCCGAAATATACTCGAAATATTACGCGAACACGATACAATCAAAGCTTCGGGTCGCGTACCCGTCCGATTACAATATGAGGGGTTGTCCACTAGCTATTCAACATGCGCTAGAGGGGGTTAACGCACATGAATATCAAGGAACTTGTTCCGGAGAAAGTGGAATCGGAGATCAATTCGCCCGACCACCCGACCCGCAGGTTCGTCGGCTTCGCCTTGCTGCTCGCATGGCATTACAACCTATGGTTCCTGCACGACTCGTTCGTAGGAGCGCAGCTACTCGATGATTGCGTGACGCAGTCGTGGCTGATCGCGCTCGTCTCCGCCGCGGTCTCGTTCATCGTCATCGCCTTTGCCCTAGGCAGGAAGCACCGCCTTTGCAATATCCCCTGGATGCTCTGGACCGCTACCGCCGCAGCGGTCATATCGACGCTTGCGCTCACCTTGTTCGCGTTCTCATTCCCAACCGACCTTATCGCATTCGCGCTTGCCGCGGTGGTCGGCATCACGAACGCCATCCTATGGGTCATGTGGGGCGAGCTGTACTCGCGCACGAAGACGTCGTTCTCCGTTTCCTATACCGGCACCACCGTCGGCCTGGTCACGCTGGTGTGCTCGCTGATCTGCTTCGTCCTTCCCACCGGCATCTCCTCGGTGCTCATCTCGCTCATGCCGCTTGCGGCGGGCCTGCTGTTCGCACGCGGCGCCACCATCGCCAAGGACATGCCCTACCCCACGCTGCTGCCGAAAAGCACCGCGAACCGCGCCCTGAAGCCCATGATCGTGGTGTGCGGCACCACGTTCGTCGCGTCGGTGGCCTGCTATTTCCTGGTCGCCATCATCCCCTGGGAGAACCTGCCGTATGGCGAGTACGCCTTCACGTTCGGCTCCATCGGCGGCGCAACCTTGCTGTGCATCATCGGCGTGATTTGCGGCCTGACCAACGACCGCCTGAACATCTACCGCATCTTCCCCTGGCTTATCATCGTGGCCATCGCGTCGTTCGCGTTGTTCTTGATGGGTGAGCGTTTCTTCGTCCCGTCGCTCTTCATCGTGCTGGCGGCCGTGTCCATCTTCGAGGTGCTGCTGATCATGTACTTCGCCGTGCTGGGAGTGAAGGGTTACGTTCCCATCGGCTTCGCGTTCGGCTTCAGCGGGGCGTTCATCCGCCTGGGCATCGCCATGGGTAACGCCATCGCGCTGTACTACGAGGCGAACCCTGCCTTCGCCAAGGTGGCAACCGATCCCACGTCGCTGATATTCGTGTGCATCCTTGCCGCCGTCATCATCCCGCTGGTGCGCCAGGAGTACAACATCACCCAGCTCATGGCGCCCCCGGCAACGGAATCCAGCCAAGAGCACCGCATCAAGGAGCTGGCCGCCGAGTTCTCGTTGTCGGCGCGCGAGACCGAGATCGTCATGCTCATCGCCCGCGGCTTCACCACGGATAACGTGGCAAAGAAGCTGGTCATCTCCCCGTACACGGTGAACACCCACATTCGCCACGTCTACGAGAAGGTGGGCATCCACAAGCGCTCCGAGCTGATCGACTACATCAACCGCACGGGCTCCGACGACGATAAGGCCTAGCGGCACGAACCGACCGCGCAAGCAGAAATCCAAGTTGGGGAATCGAGGCCGACATGCAATCAGCGCACATGCCGCCGCGATGACCGCGATCGGCGGCGAAGCTCCAAGGGCCGCAGCCGATCGTCGCTCGGAGAAGGCCGACGGGTCTATGCCGATCGCCAGGTCATCGCCGTCCCTGCGGCGCCTGCCGCCCTCCGCTTCGTTTGCCGTGAACACGACTTGCAAAGCGAAAGGCGATTTACGTACGGAAGCGGCTCATGCCTCCGACGAAAACGACAAGCTCAAACCGCTGCCCTTTGGCGAGATCAAACCGCAAGAGCAAATCCGCACGCAACAGCTCCCCAAGTGCTATCGGCACGAAAAAGGGCGTCCGCCTAGCGAACGCCCTTTCATATGGTTTGCCCTGATCAAGCACCGGCTTCCAAGTTCTCGATGCTGGGAATCGCATCCTTGGGAGCCACCCAGTCCTGCGTGAATTGGATGAAACGTTCGGCAGCGCAGCTGCGATACGCATCCCGCTTGTAAATGAGATAGATCGGATGGAAATCCCGCGGCACCTCTTTTATGCGAAGGAAGCGAAGATGGCCGAACGCTTTCAGGCCGATGGCAAGCGTGGCCAACGCCATTTCGTCGGGCCTGGCGGAAACGATGCCGCCTAAGGAAACCTCGTCCTCGCAGTCATGCTTCGCCGAAAGGCCGTATTCAGCCAGCAAATCGTTAACCTCTTCGCCGATAGGCGTGCCTAAACGATACGTATGAAGGTCATAGCCGGAAAGCTCGGAGATGCTGATGGATTCGCGTTGCGCAAGCGGATTGTCCTTGTTAACCACCAACACCAGCTCATGAGAGACAGCGCGCACATAGCAAAGGTTCGGTTTCTGCTCTCTTGCCGCAGCGAACACCACATCGTATTTGTCGTTCTCCAAGCCCTCGACAAGCGGAATGCTGAAGCCCTGAAACATGTTGAGCTTGACTTCTTTGCCATAGTTTTCGGAAAAGTCATGGAACAGCGGCGGAAGATAGTCGCCCTGCACAGTGAGCACCGCGCCGATATTGACCGTGCCGCCAAGCTTGCCGTTGAACTCCTGCGCACGCTCGACGCCCTTGTCGATCTCGCGAAGCCCGCGCTTGACGTACGTGGCGAATTCTTTGCCGAACGGCGTAAGGCGCATACGGCGGCCCTCGCGCTCGAAGAGCTGCACCCCAAGCTCGGTCTCAAGCGACTTAATGGCATGAGACAACGAGGGCTGGGTGATATAAAGCTCCTTGGCAGCTTTGGAGAAATGCTCCAGCTCCGAAAGCTTTGAAAAATAGTACAGCTGAGACAGGTTCATCGGTATACTCCGTTCCTTGCGAACAGCCTACGCCCCCATGAGGTCCTCCACCCCATGCCTACATGGTCTAAGCAGCTCCTCTTTACTGATTATACGTA
>CALEWN010000233.1 GCA_937925385.1 uncultured Senegalimassilia sp. | reverse complement strand
CTTTTTTGCAGAGGCAAAACGCCCCGAAGGAGCAAGCGCAGGCGCAAACCCGCGCATCAATGTTGAACGGAGGCACGTATGTGCACGGCTATTCGATTCACCGACCCTGACGGAAACCTGTATTTCGGCCGCAACCTGGACTGGGCGTACGGCTACGGCGAGACCATCACGTTCACGCCGCGCAACCATCCCGCTAACACGGGGCATCGCGCGGTGCTGGGCATGGCCATCGCATCGGAGGGGTTTCCGCTGTATTTCGACTGCGCCAATGAGAACGGCCTGGCCATCGCAGGCCTGAACTTCCCCGGCTACGCCTACTTCCCCGACGATGCGCGCCCGGGAACCACAGCCGTGGCCCCGTACGAGTTCCCCTTGTGGGTCACCTCGAACTTCGACAACGTTGACGACGTCGAGGCGGCGCTGGCGAACATCACGCTGGAGAACAAGGGCTTCGGCGACTTCCCCATCAGCATGCTGCACTGGATCATCGCTGATGCCAGCGGCTGCATCGTAGTGGAGTCGACCGCCGAGGGCCTGCAGGTGATGCGCGACCCCGCCGACGTGCTGGCCAATCAGCCCGGCCTTGCGTGGCACCTGGAGAACCTGCGCAGCTACATGAACGTGACCCCCGACGCACCCAGTTCCGTGAACTGGGGAAACGCTACGCTGACGCCCTACGGCGCAGGCGCGGGCATGCGTGGGCTGCCCGGCGACGTGTACTCGCCCTCGCGTTTCGTGCGCGCGGCGTACCTGAACGCGCATCATGCGGCGAAAGACACCGAGCGCGGCAACGTGGCGCGCGTCTTCCGCACGCTCGGCGGCGTGGCCATGGTGGAGGGAAGCGCTCAGATGAACGACGGCGCGAACGAGTTCACCGTATTCACCAGCGCTTATTCCGCACGCGGGGGCCGCTACTACTTCAACACCTACGAGGACGCCGCCTACACCACCGCCGCATTCAAGGATTTCAACCTCGACGGCACCGAAGTCGAGCAAGTGCAGTAACTGCCCGAAGCGTCTCCCAAACTGCATAAAGCGGGATTTGCTTGACGATATGCTGCAAATGTCACGCTGTAAGTGCTAATTAGCTGATGGGCAGGTGCGTTGTGCTATCATCCCTTCAGGACGAGTGAAGCTCCCGGGCATCCGGGCGCGAAATCAGAAAGAAGGAATCATGGCAGAAGAATGCTCGCACGAGTGCGGCAGCTGCGGTGTATCGGGGTGCGGCGAGCGTACCGCCGCCGGCCCCACCAAGCTTGAGACGAACAAGCGCAGCAACGTCAAGCATGTCATCGGCGTTGTCTCCGGCAAGGGCGGCGTCGGCAAATCCCTGGTCACCAGCCTGCTTGCCAGCGAAATGAACAAGCGCGGCAACAAGGTGGGCATCCTGGACGCCGACATCACCGGCCCCTCCATCCCGAAGACCTTCGGCATCACCAACCCGCTGACCGCCGACGCCGACGGCATCCTGCCCGGCCAGACGCAAACGGGCATCAAGGTCATGTCCACCAACCTCATGCTTCCCAAGGGCGACCTGCCCGTGGCATGGCGCGGCCCGGTGGTGTCCAACGCCATCCGCCAGTTCTGGAGCGAGACGAACTGGGGTGACATCGACTACCTGTTCGTCGACATGCCTCCGGGAACCTCCGACGTGCTGCTGACCGTGTTCCAGTCGCTGCCCGTCGACGGTATCGTCACCGTGTCCGCTCCGCAGGAGCTGGTAGCCATGATCGTGGGCAAAGCGGTCAACCTGGCGCACGACATGGACGTCGAGGTGCTGGGCCTGGTGGAGAACATGGCCTACTTCAAGTGCGACGACTGCGGCAAGGAGCACCACATCTTCGGCGAGCCGCAGGGCGCCGAAGTTGCCGAGCGCTACAACATCCCCGCCTACACCACCCTGCCCATCGACCCGAAGTTCGCGCGCCTGTGCGATGAAGGCAAGGTCGAGGACTACGACGTGGAAGGCAAGCTGGACGTCATCATCGACAAGATCGTCGAAGCCGGCGAGAAGCAGGACGAGAAAGCAGCCGAGTAACGGCCGCCCCAACTCCGCTACAAGCGTTTAGATTACGAAAGCCCGTGAATCCTTCGAGGTTCGCGGGCTTTCTTCATGTATGAAACCTCGTTGAACGCACCTCATATATCCTCGCACTATCGGTGTATACCGGTCACCGCTCTTGTAGTTGGCAGGCATTCTAGCACCGGTGCTAGCCGGTAACCGTTCGATAAATTCTCCGCCGTTTGCAAAATTCTATCTTGACGCTAGGCGAAAGTTACGGCATTCTCACAACCAGTTTCGACAAACCGTTGAGGCGGAAGTCAAGGCAGTTGTGCACGCACAGAGAACCCGAGGTGCTGAGAGTCGGGTCGAACGCAGATTGCTAAATGGGCCGCTGAGGGCATGGGGAACCGCTGCGCGATCGCATCGCGCGCTCAGTATCCGTGACGTGAGGGCATACGTTAGTTGCCGGAAGCGTGTTGGCGCTTCGCAAAGTGCTCGGCTGCAAAGCCGGGAATCAAGGTGGCACCGCGGGTATAGCTGTAAGCCCGTCCTTGGTAGACGTATTCGTTTGCCGGGACGGGCTTTTTCGTTGCCCGATCCGGCCCCGGTCGGCAGACCGGAGGAGCCTTTCAGGAGGTGCCGGATGTTCCCAACGCTTGAGGCGGTGCAAGCTTATGCGCAAACCGGGGCATATCGTCGCGTGCCCGTATGCAAGGAGCTGCTGGCGGACCGCTTCACGCCAGTGGAGGCGCTGCGCACGCTGCGCTCGGCAAGCTGTCACTGCTTCCTGCTCGAAAGCGCCGAGCAGGGGCGCACCTGGGGGCGCTATTCATTCCTTGGTTGCAACCCCACCATGGAGCTAACCTGCACGAACGGCTTGCTCAGCATCCGCGAAGGAGCCGAGGGCGAACCGACGCGCACCACCGAGCAGCATGTCGAGCACCCCGGTGACGCCCTCCGCGGCGGGCTCGCCCGCTATGCCAGCCCCGCCGTGCCGGGCATGCCGCCGTTGGCCGGCGGCCTTGTCGGGTACTTCGCATACGACTACATCAAGTACGCCGAGCCGCGCCTGCGCGAGCACCAGCTTGCCGATCGCGACTTCCGCGACGTCGACCTGATGTTGTTCGACCAGGTCATCGTGTTCGACAACCTTGAGCAAAAGCTCAAGATCATCGCCGGCGTCGATCTTACCGACCCGGATGGCATCAAAGCCGCGTATACGAAGGCGCAAGATGCCTGCGACCGCATGATCGACCTGCTGACCAGCGGTTCCCGCGCGTACTTCCCCGCCTTGTCGCTGCAAACCGAGCTCGCGCCCCGCTTCTCGCAAGCGCAGTTCGCCGACATGGTCATGCGCGCAAAACGCTACATCCATGAAGGCGATATCTTCCAAGTGGTGCTGTCCAATCCCCTATCCGCGCCGGCCCGCGGAAGCCTGCTCGACGTGTATCGCGTGCTGCGCGCAACGAACCCTTCTCCCTACATGTTCTTTTTCTCAAGCGACGACATCGAGCTTGCCGGCGCGTCGCCCGAAACGCTCACGCGCCTGGAAAACGGCTGCGTGAAAACTGCCGTTGACGCCATCGACGCGATTCTGCCCGCCGGCACGCTTTCCGGCGCACCGAAGCTGCGCGCGGCCGAGATCATCCAAGAGCTCGAAGGCGCAAAACGCGGCATCTACGGTGGCGCGATCGGGTACCTGGATTTCACCGGGAACATGGACACGTGCATCTCCATCCGCCTGGCGTACAAAAAAGACGGCCGCGTGTGCGTGCAATCGGGCTCCGGCATCGTGGCCGACAGCGTGCCCGAAACCGAATACGCGGAATGCCGTAACAAAGCGCGCGCGGTGGTTCGCGCAATCGAGCTTGCGCAAGGAGGCGTGCGATGATCCTGCTTATCGACAACTACGACAGCTTCGTCTACAACCTCTATCAACTGGTCGGCAGCATGCGACCCGATGTCACCGTCATGCGAAACGATGCGTTGACCTGCGATGATATCGAAGCACTCGCGCCTGACGCCATCATCTTGTCGCCAGGTCCGGGGCGACCTGCCGATGCCGGCGTGTGCATTCCGGCGATCAAGCGTTTCGCCGGGCGCATCCCCATACTCGGCGTATGCCTGGGACATCAGGCTATTTGCGAAGCGTTCGGCGGCACCGTCGGGTACGCGAGGGAGCTTATGCACGGGAAGGTGTCCACCGTCGAGCGCACGCGGGAAAGCGCCCTGTTCAGCGGCCTGCCCGATGCATTTCCCGTTGCCCGCTACCACTCGCTTGCAGCGGATGAGCGCACCTCGCCGGAAAACCTGCGCGTCACCGCCCGGACAGCCGATGGCGAGGTCATGGCGGTCGAGGATGCCGCACGGCGCGTCTTCGGCGTGCAATTCCACCCGGAAAGCATCATGACGCCCGATGGGGCTACCATCGCGGCGAACTTCCTGTCTTTGGTGCCGAGCGAGAAGGCGGGCGCCAACGCATGCTCGAGCGGGAAGGTGGGTGCCGACACACGCCCGAACGGAGAGGGAAGCGCCAACGCATACCCGAGCGCAGGTGCCCCGTGCTGACGCCGACCATGCCCGCCAAGCCTTCCGAACTGGGCGTCAAACGATGGCGCAGCGGCACACGCATTCCCCATCTTCCCTGTTCACACCTTTGTTCGAAAGGAGCACCATGATCACCGAGGCGATTCAGAAGCTTGTCGACAAGCAAGACCTCACCTACCAGGAAGCCTACGACACCATCTGCGAGATCATGTCCGGACAGACCACGGCGGTCCAGACGGCGGCTTTCCTTGCCGCGCTATCCACGAAAAGCACGAAAGCGGAGACCATCGACGAAATCACCGGCTGCGCCACCGCCATGCGCACCTTCGCCACGCCGGTCGACTACCCCAGCCCCGTGCTTGAGATCGTGGGCACCGGCGGCGACAAGGCGCACAGCTTCAACATCTCCACCACGGCTTCGATCATCATCGCAGCCAGCGGCGCAAAAGTGGCGAAACACGGGAACCGCGCGGCATCGTCGAGCTCGGGCGCGGCCGACTGTCTGGAAGCTCTCGGCGTCAACATCGAGCAGGGCCCCGAGCTGTGCTGCAAGCTGCTTGACGAGGTCGGCATCTGCTTCCTGTTCGCGCAAAAGTACCATGCAGCGATGAAGCATGTCGGTCCGATTCGCAAAGAACTGGGTATTCGCACCGTGTTCAATATCCTGGGCCCGCTGACGAACCCCGCAAACCCCCGCTATATGGTGCTCGGCGTATACGACGGCGCGCTGGTTGAGCCGCTGGCCCGCGTGCTCGTGAGCCTGGGCGTGCAGCACGGCATGGTGGTGTACGGGGAATGCATGCTCGACGAGCTGTCCTGCGCCGGCCCCACCAAGGTTTGCGAATTCGGCGGTGGAGACTTTCACGCGCCGGCCTTCCGCACCTACGAGCTGACGCCGGAGCAGTTCGGTATGTCCCGCTGCACGCGCGATGACCTGCACGGCGGGTCGCCAGAGGAAAACGCCCAGATCACGCGTGATATTCTGAGCGGTAAGGAGCACGGATACAGACGCGACACCGTGGTGCTTAACGCTGCAGCCGGCATGTACGTGGCGGGCACGGCACCCTCGCTGCGCGACGGCGTCGAGCTCGCGAACAAGCTGATCGACTCCGGAGCCGCCGCCGCAACGCTCGAAGCATACGCGAAAGCCAGCAACGCTTAAGGATGCTAGGCCCCGAATCGCAAGCTGCCGGCCCGCGCGCTTTTCCGCGCATTGCATCGCACGGCACAGTGCAGGGTGTCGGAACCCCAAGTCCCGCGCGAGCAAGCAGCCCATTCGCGTGCTCTTCCACACGCTGCGCAAAGCACGAGAGCCCCATGATCCGAACGCAAAAGCGGCCGATTTAGCCTCCGATTTCTCCCCCGATCCCCGGACCCCCGGCTCCCGGAGTCCCTGACAACCCCCGACGCAACACCCCTCCTAACCCAGCAAAGGACAACCGTGAACATGCCTGATGAAATAGCCGACCGAACGCGCCAGCGCGTAGCCGAGCAAAAGCGCACCCGTCCGCTGGCCAGCGTACGCACCGCGGCGGAAGCGGCACTCGCCCGCGACACGGGCCCGCAAGCGTTCCCTTTCGAGGAGGCGCTCAGGCAACCCGGGGTGCAGTTCATCGCGGAAGCGAAACGCGCGAGCCCCTCAAAAGGCCTCATCGCGCCCGACTTCCCCTACCTGCAGATTGCGCACGACTACGAATCCGCAGGTGCGGCCGCCATCTCGTGCCTGACCGAGCCCTACTGGTTCCAGGGGCGAAACGAGTATCTGAGCGAAATCGCACGCGAGGTCGACATCCCCGTGCTGCGCAAAGACTTCGTGGTGGACGACTACATGATCTACGAGGCGAAGGAGCTTGGCGCGCAAGCGGTGTTGCTCATCTGCGCGATCCTTGACGATGCGCAGCTTGCCGCCTATCAAGGGCTTTGCGATGAGTTGCAGCTATCGGCGCTGGTGGAAGCCCACACCGCCCAGGAAGTCGAGCGCGCCGTCGCCTGCGGGGCGCGCGTCATCGGCGTGAACAACCGCGACCTGAAAACGTTTGCCATCGACATGAAAGCGGCGCAGGCGCTTCGCGACCTGGTGCCCGCCGACACGCTCTTCGTTTCCGAAAGCGGTATCAAAACCGCAGACGACGTCAAAGCCGCCCGCGCCATGCGCGCCGACGCGGTGCTGGTCGGCGAAACGCTGATGCGCGCGCCCGACAAACAGGCGAAGCTGGCCGAATTGCGCGACAGCTCAGTTTAAGGAACCGACCTCGGGGCGAACGCCCCCGTCAGCGAAAGCAACCGACCTAAGGACAAAACGCCCCCAATATCAGCAAAACCAATCTTCATCATCCGCCTTCCCTATCACGATAGGAGACCCTTCCATGCAAACACCCCTGGTGAAACTCTGCGGGCTGCGCACGGCAGCCGACGTTGCCGCGGCAAACGCCGCGCAGCCCGATTTCGCCGGGTTCGTAATCGACGTTGCAGGCAAGCGCAGCAGCATCCCGCTAGCGCGGGCCGTTGAGCTGGCATCTTCGCTTGACACGACCATACGCCCGGTCGGCGTGTTTGTGGACGCACCGGTTGAAACCGTTCACCGGTTCCTGACGGAAGCGCCGAACGCCGCAGTTCAGCTGCATGGGAGCGAAGATGCCGCCTACATCGCAAACCTTCGCTCAGTCGCCGGCCTGCAAGCAGAGCGCGCAAGCGATCCCGCACAAGCGCGCATCATCCAGGCGTTTCGCATCGCAACGATCGGTGACACGCTGCGAGCGGCCGCAAGCACCGCCGACCTGGTGTTGCTCGACAGCGGACAAGGCAGTGGACGTCCATTCGACTGGCGTTTGCTGACGGGATTCCCTCGACCATTCCTGCTGGCGGGCGGCCTCGGGCCGGACAACCTGGCGCAGGCGATGGCGAAAGCCCGCAACGCTTCCGGCGGCTTTTGCGTAGGCGTCGACATGAGCTCCAGCTTGGAAACCAACGGCGTAAAAGACCCCAAGAAGATGCTCGCCGCAGTCAGGGCCGCCCGGCACGAGACAGCTGCAACCACGTAGCCTTCCGAAACGGCACCCACCAGCGCGAATAGGAGACGGAGGTGTGTTCGCGCACGTCCCCCGTTCGCACATTCGCAAAGCAAACGCCCCCCACCTACCCTCCACCACCCCCAGACGAACACACCTCCGTCCCCTGTTCGCACCCCCCACCCTCACGAAAGGACAACCATGAACAACTCCCCTACATCGCAAGGACGCTTCGGCGTTCATGGCGGGCAATACATCCCCGAAACCCTGATGAACGCCGTGAACGACCTCAACGAAGCTTACGAGCATTACAAGAACGACCCAGGATTTAACGCTGAGCTGACCAGGCTTTTCAACGAATACGCCGGCCGTCCGAGCCTGCTGTACCTGGCCGAGCGCATGACCGCCGATCTTGGCGGAGCGAAAATCTACCTCAAGCGCGAAGACCTCAACCACACCGGCGCGCACAAGATCAACAACGTGCTCGGGCAGGCGCTGCTGGCGAAGAAGATGGGCAAAACGCGCCTGATCGCTGAAACCGGCGCAGGTCAGCACGGCGTGGCCACCGCCACGGCGGCGGCGCTGCTCAACATGGAATGCGTCGTCTACATGGGGCGCGAGGACACCGAGCGCCAGGCGCTCAACGTGTACAAGATGCGCCTGCTCGGCGCCGAGGTGCGCCCCGTCGATTCCGGTACCGGCACGCTGAAAGACGCCGTCAACGAGACCTTCCGCGAATGGACCTGCCGCATCGATGACACGCATTACTGCCTGGGATCGGTCATGGGCCCGCACCCCTTCCCCACCATGGTGCGCGATTTCCAATCGGTCATCAGCCGCGAGATCAAAGAGCAGCTGCAGAAGAAGGAAGGCCGCCTGCCCGACGCCGTGCTCGCCTGCGTCGGCGGCGGAAGCAACGCCATCGGCGCCTTCTACCATTTCATCGACGACCCGTCGGTGCATCTCATCGGATGTGAAGCCGCAGGTCGCGGAGCCGATACGCCCGAAACCGCCGCAACCATCGCAACGGGGCGCCTCGGTATCTTCCATGGCATGAAAAGCTACTTCTGCCAGGACGAATACGGGCAGATCGCGCCGGTGTACTCCATTTCCGCAGGCCTTGACTACCCGGGCATCGGGCCCGAACACGCCGCGCTGCACGACAGCGGGCGCGCGCGGTACGTGCCCGTCACCGACGACGAGGCCGTCGATGCGTTCGAATACCTCAGCCGCATGGAGGGCATCATCCCCTATTATGAGGGGGCCGTGGGCATCGCGGAGGGAACGACGCGGGACATCGCCCTGATTTCCCGGGTGAGCAAGCCGGTTTGCTTTACGGTTTCGGGCTTCGAGCATCTGCCGGACGGACGGCGGCGGGCGGTGCTGTCCCGCCGGGACGCCCAGGAACGGTGCCGGTACGAATACATACAAAACATGCGGTGCGGAGACATTGTGCCCGCGCGGATCACCCGGCTGGAGACTTTCGGGGCTTAGATCGGAAGAGCACACGTCAGAACTCCAGTCACTGGAAG
>CALEWN010000232.1 GCA_937925385.1 uncultured Senegalimassilia sp. | reverse complement strand
CGGTGGTATCGACGGCGTGCGGGACGAGGGGCTTTTGGAGTCCGCGCTCGCGCAGCCGTTTTAGTCTTTCGCCGGCATCGAGCTGTATCCGACTGACGAGGTCAAGGCCTGCAGATATGCTTACGGCATCATCAAAGACCACCCGTTTACCGATGGCAACAAACGAACCGCCACCGCCCTCATGGGCACATATCTCAGGTTGTCCGGGTGCGAATTCAAGCCATCCCATGCCGAGCTTCTTAAAGCCATGCTCGGCACCGCCGATAGCTCGTTGGATTTCGAACCGCTGGTCGAATGGGTGCAAACCGTTATACGCTGACAGGCGAACAAGGGACGAGGGGCGTTCATGCAATCCACTTGCGACAGCTAGCAGGCTCGTCGGTCCGCGAACAACCTAACGAAAACGCAGTTGCGCCCGCGGAATCCCGGGGGCGCAACTGCGTTTCGATGAGGTTGTCCCTATTTGCCGCCAAAAAACGCACGAGTGCGTGTCCAGGGCTCGAAACAGGCGTTCGAATGTTTTGTTATCACGAATATATCCTGATAACAAAGCAAGAATCTGCAAATTTCAGCGCGTTGAAAGCGCTTTCTGCCCAGGATAACCAGTAGCACCCTCGCATCCGCACGCACTCGCGCGTTTTTTGGCGGCAACTCTCCGAAACCCTGCCGATTCCGCGCGGCGTGCGGGAGCACGAAAGCAAAGCGCTGTAAGCCAACCATGCCAAAGCCCTCAGCCGGACGCTTATCAGCTCGAAATGGGCAAAACGTAATGGAAGCTTCCGCTGAAGCCGGCTCCTCCATCCATCAATCCAAAAACTTGACCTCGCCGGTGTCGGTGCGGTAGAGGGCGCCTATTACCCGTAGGCCGTGTTTTGCTTCGTCGGTTCGGACTTTGCGGCTTTCCTCGATGCGGCGGACGCTGTGCGCAACGTTGGCCAGGCAGGCTGCGGCTTCGTCGGTTTCGTCTCCGATGGCGTCGGCTATTTCATCGGTGATGAACTTCACCGTGCCGTAGGGCTCGTGATGCATGGCGGCGTCGACGGCCCCACAGCACGTGTGGCCCAAAACCACCACCAGGTTGCAGCCCAGGTGATCCTCGGCGTACTCGATGCTGCCCAGCTGATGCTTGTCCACCACGTTGCCGGCCACGCGGATGACAAACAGGTCGCCGATGCCCGCCGAGAAGATGGCCTCGGGAATCACACGTGAGTCCGAGCATGCCAACACGATGGCGTACGGGTGCTGCCCTTCGCGAAACGTCTGCTGGCGCAGCTCCGGCGACACGTCGCCCTGCGCTTGGTTCACGTTCAGATAGCGAGCGTTTCCCTGGCGCAGGCGCTCGAGCGCCTCATCTGCCGAAAGATTGCAAGATTCGTGGCTCATGGCGGGCTCCCCTTTCGTTATGTTGACGCTCAGCTTACCGCGTTGCGCAAACCTGAACGCATTTCTGCCGACAAGCTGCAGAACCCGAGCAGGTACAATAGGGCAAACCGAGGGGGAAAGGAACTGCCATGTCGAAACAGGCGATTTTGGAACTTGACCACGATGCGTGCAAAACGCAGGCGATGGCGTATCTCGAGCAGGGCTTCAATTGCGCGCAGGCGGTCGCTTGCACGTTGGCGCCGGCGATCGGGCTTGACGTTGACCAGACGTTTCGCCTGATGGAGGGCTTCGGCGGCGGCATGGGAGGCTATACCGAAACCTGCGGAGCGGTGTCGGGCGCCGTCATGGCCGCGGGATGGGTCAAAAGCGCCGGCAGCGAAAACCCCGTCAGCAAGATGGAAACGTACCAGCTGGCCGACCAGATGTGCGCACACGTCAAGGCGCAAAACGGCAGCACCATCTGCGCCGAGCTCAAGGGCATCGGCAACCCTGCGGGGCCGCTCCGATCCTGCCCCGGCTGTATCCAAGACGCCGTAGACATCGCCATCGATGTTCTTCAAGCGGACGCGCGCGCTGGCGCGTAGGCTTGCCGCTCCCCGCATCGTTTACCAAAGCCGCAGGTCAACTGACCTGCGGCTTTTTTCGCGAACGCACCGGAGGCCTCTCGGGATAATCGCAGGGAGCAAGCTTTCGGAAAATCCCGTATAGCAATCGGCGGGAGCCCGACAGCAAGCAGCCGAAAAAGCCGAAAGCGGCGAACGCTGGACGCGCACACCCGAGAAGGCCGCCGGAGCTCAACACCAAGTGACACCGCAAAACGCCTGCGCGTTTCGCGTGATTCGGATCCGGACGCCGCGCGGCGGCAGGACGTTGCGCTATAGTTGACCGCGCCATACAACTTACGCGTAGAAAGCACCCCATGTCCCGCATCAAAACCCTTGCGCCCGGCATTGCCGTAAGCGCCCTTATCGCCGTCGTTTGCTGGTTTCTCGGCCAGGCGGTGCCGCTGGTGGGCGGCGCCGTGTTCGCCATTTTGCTGGGCATGGTCATCGGCACGTTTTGGAAGGACAAGGGCGCTGCGGGGCCGGGCATCAAGTTCGCATCGAAGAAGATTCTGCAAACCGCCGTGGTGCTGCTTGGCTTCGGGCTGCCGCTGACGCAGTTGGCCCAGGTGGGAGCCATGTCGCTGCCTGTCATCCTGTCCACCATCTCCGCGTCGCTGATCACCGCGGCCGTGCTGTGCCGCGTGATGCACGTGCCCGGGCGCACCGCCACGCTCATCGGCGTGGGGTCGTCAATAACGGCTTCGGCCTGTTCGCGGGCACCGCGGTCAACGACACGTCGTCGGTGACCGCCGCGGCAGCCGTGTGGGACGGCATGCACCCGGGTGCGAACGCGCTCGATTACGCCACCATCGTCAAGCTGACGCGCACGCTGGCCATCATCCCCATCACGTTCGCGCTGGCGCTGTGGGTTTCCGCGCGCGAGCGCAAGCAGGCCGCGCAAAACGGCGCGGATGCGGCTTCCACCAGCGGTTTCAGCCTGAAACGCGCGCTGCCCACGTTCATCGTGCTGTTCGTGTGCGCCTCCCTGGTGGCCACGGGCGCCAGCGCCGCGGGCATCGACCCGGCCGTTTTCGCACCGCTCAAAACGCTCAGCAAGTTCTTCATCGTGGTAGCCATGGCCGCCATCGGCCTGAACACCGACGTGGTCGGCCTGGTGAAATCGGGCGCGAAGCCCATCGTGCTGGGCGCGGCATGCTGGGTTGCCATCGCGTGCACGAGCCTGGCGGCGCAACGCGCGCTGGGACTCTGGTAACGCCGGGCAAGCAGATGCCGGGCCCAGCCCCGCTGAGCCTGAGCGCGGCCCGGGTCTCGGCTGCAACCCCGAGAACCCGCAGTCCACAGGTTTAGGACTCGGGACCTCGGCCACGGGCTCCCGAGTCCCAAACCCGAATCCCTCAAGCGCCAGACCCACCGAACCCAAACCCGACATCGGGACCTCAAACCACCGATTCCGCAGTTCACACAAGTTCGCAAACAAAGAAAGGGTCGATATGCTGACCATCGGATGCCATCTGTCAACCTCGAAGGGCTTTCTGGCCATGGGCCAGACCGCGCTTTCCATCGGCGCGAACACGTTCGCGTTCTTCACGCGCAACCCCCGCGGGGGCAAGGCGAAGGCCATCGACCCAGCGGACGCCGCGACGCTGCGCGAGCTCATGGCCGAGCACGGCTTCGGCCCCTTGGTGGCGCATGCGCCCTACACGCTCAACCCCTGCTCGGACAAGCCGCACGCCCGTGAGTTCGCGCTCGAATGCATGGCCGACGACCTGGTGCGCATGGAGTCCGTGCCCGGCAACTACTACAACTTCCATCCGGGAAGCCACGTGAAGCAAGGCGCGGAAACGGGCATCGAGCTGATATCGGGCCTGCTCAACAAGGTGTTGCGCCCGGAGCAAACCACTACAGTGCTGCTGGAGACCATGGCCGGCAAGGGCACTGAGGTGGGCCGCACGTTCGAGGAGCTGGCCGCCATCATCGACCGCGTGGAACTTTCCGACCACCTGGGCGTATGCCTGGACACGTGCCACATCCACGACGGCGGTTACGACATCGTGAACGATTTGGACGGCGTGCTCGACGAGTTCGACCGCGTGATCGGCCTTGACCGCTTGCGCGCCGTGCACATCAACGACTCTAAGAACCCCTGCGGGGCGCACAAGGACCGCCACGAGTGCATCGGGCAAGGCTTCATCGGCGTCGACGCGTTCCAGCGCATCGTCACGCACCCCGCACTGCGCGACCTGCCCTTCATCCTGGAAACCCCCAACGAGCTGCCCGGCTACGCAGCCGAGATCGAACTTTTGCGCGAACTGGCGGAAAGGGAGTAGACGGCGAAAAGACCGCTGGCGAGAGGGGCGTTGGCGCCCAGGCGGCACGCGACCGCGCGAGCGGTACGCAGGGGGATGGCAAAGGCATGGGCGCCTTCGCCATCCCCCTGCCCCTATTTTCCGCCCTCCTCTTCCCCTCTCTCCCCCATTCGCTGCCCACCTGTCTACCGCCGAGGGCGCAAACCGGCAGATGCCCGCGGCAAACATTGCACTTCTTCCTGCCGGCTTCCCCTTCCCCGCCCCTTCCTTCGCCATATATTCCCAGGTCAGCTATGTTATCGTTTTGCCCGATAACAACCCATCGAAAAATATCCTAGTAACCTGCGTTGAATACCGGGCAATTCGGTGTTTCAATACGAAAAGCAAAACCACGGCAGGCAAGGCGCCCGCCGGCACTACGCGATCCAAGGAGCACCGCATCATGGCAAAGAAGAACATCCCGTATGACCAGAAGTACTACGATCCGGAAATCGAGTGCATGCCGCGCCCCGAGCTTGAGCAGCTGCAGCTCGAGCGCCTGCAGACCATGGTGCAGTACGCCTATGACAACACCGTCTACTACAAGCGCAGCTTCGACGCCGCCGGCGTGAAGCCCTCCGACATCAAGACGCTTGACGACTTGGCGAAGTTCCCCTTCATCAACAAGCAGACCGAGCGCGAAACCCAGCACGTGGGCAGCTTCTTCGGCGAGCTGTGCAGCGTGCCCGAGGAGGACGTCGTGTTCATGGCCACCTCCTCCGGCTCCACCGGCGTGCCCACGGTCAGCCCCTTCACGCAGGAGGACTTCGACCTGTGGCAGGACACCGAGGCCCGTCTGTTCTGGCAGGCCGGCATGCGCCCAAACGACCGTTACGTCCACGGCCTGAACTTCGCCCTGTACGTCGGCGGTCCCGACGTCATCGGCGCGCAGCGTCTGGGCGCGCTTGCCATCTGGGCCGGCGCCATCCCCTCCGACCGCCTGATCTTCGTGTTGAAGCAGTACCAGCCCACCATCATCTGGACCAGCCCCTCCTACGCCTGGACCCTGGGCCAGAAGATCAAAGAGAAGGGCCTCGACCCGCGCAACGACTTCAGCATCCGTACCATCATCGTCGCAGGTGAGCCGGGCGGTTCCATCGAATCCACGCGCGAGAGCATCGAGGAGCTGTGGGGGGCGAACGTGGTCGACTTCTTCGGCCTGTCCGACATCTACGGCGCCTGCGCGGCCATGTGCGAGGCGAAGGACGGCCTGCACATCGTTGAGGATCAGATTCTCGTGGAGACCGTCGACCCGGTCACGGGCGAGGTGCTCGAGCCCGGCAGCGTGGGCGAGCTCACCTACACCACGCTCATGAAGAAGGCCCGCCCGATGATCCGCTTCCGCACCGGCGACATCGGTTACGTTTCCACCGAGAAGTGCAGCTGCGGCCGCACCCACGCCCGCATCCACGTGACCGGCCGCAAGGACGAGATGTTCATCGTCGGCGCTGTGAACGTGTTCCCCTCCGACGTCGAGTACGTCGTGCGCAAGGAACCGGGTCTGACCGGCGAGTACTCCATCCGCGTGTACGACGAGAACTTCTCCACTCGCTACGAGGTGTCCGTCGAGCGCGCCTTTGGCAGCGACGAGCCCTACGACCAGGTGTCCAAGCGCGTCGAGGCGGCGCTGAAGGCACACACGGGCGTACGTCCAGCCAAGGTCATCGTGTTCGACGCCGACAAGCTGGGCACCTCCAGCGAGCACAAGGCGAAGCGCTTCATCGACGAGCGCGAAAGCGCCAAGTAAGCGGCAGCGCAAAACCACCTGGTTTACATCGGCCGCTTCCCGCAAGGGCTTTTGCGGGAAGCGGCATTAAGCGAAAGGATCTCCCATGGCATACGATTTCTCCGTTTCCGGCCAGCATTACCTGTTCAATGTCCAGACGTTTGCGCACACGGTGCTGGCGCTCGGCGGCGACTCCTACAACTACGCGTTCCGCGACCGCACCACGCAGGGCGTCATCGACGACGTGGCATCGGGCGAAAGCGAGCTGGGCGTGGTGTTCGAGACCTCCGCGACCGCCGCTGAGCTTGACGCTGCCTTCGAAGCCGCCGGCCTTGAGTTCGTGCAGCTGGTCGAGTCTGCCCCGCGCGTTGCGCTGCCGGCCAGCCACCCGCTGGTCAACGCGTCCAGCCTGACGCTCGAGCAGCTTGCCGATTACCCCTACATCTACTTTGACCAGGGTAAAGACGCTCCGGCCGCCTTCTTCGAGGAAGCGCTGGGCGACCAGCCGCGCGCGAAGTCCATCGCCACCACCGACCGCGCCAGCCTCTCCGAGCTGATCGTGGCGCTCAACGGCTACACGGTCACCTCCGGCATCCTGGTGGGCATCTCCGACGGCGCTCAGCTGCGCACGGTGCCGCTCGACGCGGACGTCACGCTGCGCCTGGGCTACCTGAAGAAGAAGGGCGCGCAGCTCGACGGCACTGCGGCGCGCTTCGTGGCAACGCTCGAGAAGAACTTGGAGCGTTACGCTAAGTTCTAGGAAACGCGGCTTTGCGACTTTGCAGGGGACGAGCACGCTCGTCCCCTTTTCGGCGTTTTGCGGGCCGGCGCCGGACCCGCCAGACGTTGGGCAAAAGCCTGGCGTATGATGGAACGGCACATACAAGACGGGAAAAGGTTTCATATGATAGAAGTGCTTTGGCATGGCCGCGGCGGGCAGGGGGCCTTCACCGCCGCTCGGCTTTTGGGCGCGGCGGCGTCGCTTGACGGCGAGCGACACGCGCTTGCGTTCCCCTCGTTCGGCCCCGAGCGACGCGGTGCACCCATGCGCGCGTTCACCAAGATCGACACAGTGCAAATCGGTGACCGAAGCGCCGTTTCGAAGGCGGATTTCGTGATCTACCTGGACGGAACGCTGCTGGCACCCGGCTGGGAACGCGAGCTGAAGCCGGGCGGCATCTGCCTGGTGAACACCGCCGACGCACTGGACGACCCACGCTTGCTGGCCATCGACGCGGACGGCCTGGCCACCGAGATTCTGGGCCGGCCCATCCCCAACACGGTATTTTTGGGCGCTTTGGCGCAGCTTGCCGATTGCGTGGACCGCGAAAGCGTGGAGGAGGCCATCCGCCAGTACATGCCCGCGAAGCTGCACGAAGCCAACATCAAGGTGGTCGAGCACGCCATTGCGCTGGTTCAGCAGGCCGAGGTTGTCGGACACGTAGAGGATGCAAACGACGAAACCGCAGGTCATTCATGCGAGCAGGCGGAGACGGTGACCGCCTTGCACCGGTCGGCGCATTCTTCGGCAGCGCTTATGCCGCAGCTGTTCGCCACCGTTCCTGAGCCTTCCGTCTATGCCGAAACCACCTGCTACACGGCGGGATACCTGACGCAGGTCAACGCGGGCTGGCGCAACGTCCGCCCCGTGCTCGACGCAGGCGCGTGCACGGGCTGCCTGCAGTGCTACCTGTACTGCCCGGATGGCGCCATCTTCAAGGTTGCCGGCCAGAACAAGGCGGGCGTTTCGGTGGATATCGACCTTGATTTCTGCAAAGGCTGCGGGGTTTGCGCCGCCGCCTGCAAGTTCAACGCGCTTTCCATGGCGCCTGAAGCGAACGCGAAGGAGGCGTGATGCACATGAAGCGTTTTCTATCCGGTGACGAGGCGTTCGCCGAGGGCGTGCGCCTGGCGCGCCCGCAGGTGATCTCTGCCTACCCCATCACGCCGCAAACCGTCGTGGTCGAGCGCCTTTCCGAAATGGTCGAGGAAGGCCAGCTGGCAGCCGAGTACGTGCACGTCGAAAGCGAGCATTCGGCCCTGTCGTGCGCCATCGGCGCGTCGGCCACGGGCGCGCGTACGTTCACGGCCACGTCGAGCCAAGGCCTGCTGTACATGGCAGAATGTCTGACCTACGCCGCGGGCGGCCGCTTCCCCATCGTCATGATGAACGCGAACCGCGCCACCGCGCTGCCGTGGAACATCTACGGCGACCAGCGCGACAGCCTGGCGCTCCTGGATCACGGCTGGGTGCAGGCGTACGCGCAGGACAACCAGGAAGCGCTTGACCTGGCGCTTATGGCTTACGCGGTGGCCGAAGACCCCGAGGTCCGCACGCCGTTCATGGTGAACTTGGACGGTTTTGCGCTCACGCACACCTACGAAAGCGTTGATATCCCCGCCCAGGAGCAGGCCGACGCGTTCCTGCCGCCCTACGACGGCGCGGGCAACCGCTTCGACTTCGCAAACCCCGTCAACATCGGCTACTCGGCGGGTCCGGAGTTCAACCGCTACTTCAAGCACTCAGCACACCGGGGCATGCTGGCCGCCGCCGATGCCGTCGAGCGCGCCGAAGCGCGCTTCGCCGAGGTGTTCGGCAGAAGCTATCCGGGGCTGATCGAGGCCGTGAACTGCGACGACGCCGATATCGTGCTGGTGACGCTAGGGTCCATCGCCGGCCTGGCGCGCGAGCGCGTAGCGCAGCTGCGCGCACAGGGCGTGAAGGCGGGCCTAGTGCGCATCCGCTACATGCGTCCGTTCCCCGTGCGGCAGATCGTGGAGGCGCTGGCCGGCGCTGCCGCGGTGGGCGTGCTGGAGAAGGACGTCAGCTTCGGCGCGGAGGGCACCGTCATGACCAACGTGTGCTCCGCGCTGCAACAGGCGGGCAACGCGGTGCCGATGGTGAACTTCGTGGGCGGCCTGGGCGGCGACGATATCTCGCAGGCCCAGATGAGGGGCATGTTCGAGGTGCTTTCCCAAATCGCCGCAGGGCGCATCGCGCCCGAGGATTGCCCGCGCGTGGGCTTTCTGGGCGTCGACTCCGTGGCCGACGAGTTCGGGAACCCCTGCTGCGAAGGCTGCGACGACGCCGTGGCCGTTGCGGGCAGCGACCCTGAAAGCGTGCGCGACGGCGCGCGCGCAACCGATGCGGAAGGAGGCCGATAGCCATGGCTTTGAACGCGAAGACCCTGCCCGATGACGAGTTCTTCTTCGGGCACAAGGCGTGCGCCGGATGCGGCGGGTCGCTTGCCGTCCGCGCGGCGCTCAAGGTGCTCGGCCCGAACGCGGTGGCAGCGCTGCCGGCGGGCTGCATGAGCGCCGTCGGCTTCAACTTCCCGCAGCTTTCGTTTGCCAACAACGCGATGATCACGCCTTTTGCGGCGACGGCGAGCGTGCTCACCGGCATCGAGGCAGGTTTGCGGGCGCAGGGCATCAAACCCGACGACTGCACCGTGGTTGGTTTCGCCGGCGACGGCGGCACCGCCGACATCGGCCTGCAGGCGCTTTCGGGCGCCATCGACCGCAACGACGACGTGCTCTACATCTGCTACGACAACGAAGCGTACATGAACACGGGCATCCAAAAAAGCTCGCTGACGCCCTTCGGCGCGAAGACCACCACCACGCCAGCCGGGCGCAACGCGAACGGATGCCTAACGCAGAAGAAGAACGTGTTCGAGATCGTGGCCGCGCACGGCATTCCCTATGCGGCCACGGCGAGCGTGGGGTACCCGCCCGACTTCCTGCGCAAGCTGGAACGCGCCCACGACATCCACGGCACACGCTTCATCCACGTGATCGCCCCGTGCCCCACCGGCTGGGGCTGCCCCGAGGCAGACATGGTGGACGTGGCGCGCGACATCG
>CALEWN010000231.1 GCA_937925385.1 uncultured Senegalimassilia sp. | reverse complement strand
TGCCCGCCAGCGCGCAAGCCCCGCCGACGTTTGCGCGCACGCCCCCGCCGGCAACCTGCTCGAACGCCTCGACCGGTTGCACCTGCGCACCGGCGGCTTCGCCCCATTCCGCAACGGCCTGCGCAAGCGGATGCTCGCTGCGCTGTTCGATGGAAAGCGCAAGGCTTGCAAGCCCCTGTTCGCCCGCACCGCCTGCGCGCACGACATCGGTGACCACGGGTTTGCCGGTGGTGATCGTGCCCGTCTTGTCGAACACGACCGTCTTGACGTCATGGGCGACCTCGAGCGCCTCGGCCGACTTCACCAAAATGCCGCTGGCAGCCCCGCGGCCGGTGCCTACCATGATGGCCGTAGGCGTTGCAAGGCCGAGCGCGCAAGGACAGCTGATCACAAGCACGGAAATGGCATGGGTGAGGGCGGTGGACACGTCAGCGGACAGGACCATCCAAACGGCGAACGCAGCGATGGCGATGACGATGACGACGGGAACGAACACGCCCGCGATCTTGTCCGCGATCTTCTCGATGGGGGCCTTGGTGGAGGTGGCCTCGTCGACAAGGCGGATGATGCCCGCAAGCGTGGTGTCGGCGCCGACGCGGTCCGCCCTCATGACGAACCACCCGGACTTGTTCAGGGTAGCGCCCGTGACGGTATCGCCTGCGTGTTTGCCGACCGGCACGCTTTCGCCGGTGATGACCGACTCGTCCACCACGCCGTCGCCTTCGATGACGATGCCGTCGACGGGCACGCTCTGGCCAGCTTTGACCACGAGCATATCGCCGACGCGCACCTGTTCGACCGGCACCTGCTCAACGCCGCCGTCCGGCGTACGGCGCGCAGCTTCCTTCGGGGTCAGGTCCATAAGCTTGGTGATGGCGTCGGTGGTCTTGCCCTTCGCCCGCGCCTCGAAGTACTTGCCGAGCGTGATGAGCGTCAAGATCATGGCTGCGGATTCGAAGTACAAGTCCATGGCCGCCGCATGGGCGAAATCGATATCCCCATGGCCCATGCCCCAGCCGATGCGGTAGATGGCCGCAATACCATATATGGTGGACGCGGCGGAGCCGAGCGCGATGAGCGAATCCATGTTCGGAGCGCCATGGGCAAGCGTTTTAAAGCCCACGCGGAAGAACTTGAAGTTCACGAAGATGACGGGCAACAGCAGCAGAAATTGGGTGAATGCGAACGTGAGCATGTTCTCATGACCAAGGAACACCCCGGGCAGCGGCCAGCCGAACATGTGACCCATCGACAGATAGAACAACGGGATGGTGAAGCAGAAGCTCACGATCAGGCGCATGCGCACCCGTTTCGCCTCCGCGGCGGAATCGTTCACCGGTCGAGCAGGCTGCTGCACGCTGCCGGCGGCAGACCCCGTCTCAGGCCGCGGATATGCACCGTAGCCCGCTTTCTCGACTGCCGCGGAAATGGCGGCAAGGGTGGCAGGTTCACCATCGAAATCCACTTCCATGCTGTTCTTCAGCAGGTTGACCGACACCCCAGCAATGCCCGGGACGTTCGAGGCGGCCTTCTCGACACGCGCCGAGCATGCGGCGCATGTCATGCCGGTAACGTCAAATGTACGTTTCATGACTATCCTTCTTCCAGCGCTTACCGCGCGAATTTCTTGATGAGCTGCATGGCTTCATCGATAATCTGCGTGTTGCCCTGCTCGATTTGCTCGACAACACACGTTTCCAGGTGGTTTTGCAGCAAGATGGCGGAGATGCTGTGCACGGCGCTTTCGGCTGCGGATAGCTGCATGAGCACATCACCGCAATAACGGTTGTCGTCGATCATCGCCTTCACGCCGTTGAGCTGGCCTATCACGCGATTCAGGCGTTTTTGCAGGTCTTCTTGCATCTGCACGCTGCGAGGCGTTGCCTTGTGGTGGCAACAGCAAGCCTTTTGCGTACCCTGGCTATCGGGCGAATCTTCGCTCATGAAGCATCCTTCCAATCGGAGCGCACCAAGGGGACATACTGTGATTCGCATATACCCCCATAGGGCATGTATATCAAGCTAAGTATATGCCCCCGAGGGGTATAGTCAAGCAAAAGGTTTACGCAATGAAACTGAATACCCAACGCGAACGCAGGTCGGTTTCGCGAAATCGCAAAACCAGTTGACAAGCATGCGCTGCAGAGTATACTTATGAACCGTTGCTCATATGTTTAGTAGTTTGCTGAAAGGATTGCAACCATGACAAACGAGGAGATGGCCGCGTCTACGTTGCACTCGATGCAAAGCGGCGCAGCAGCAACCGACCAGCCATCGGTCATGGAAACCGAACACCGGTGCACCCCCGCTGACGCCCTGCCAGCCCAAAACCCGCAGACCGACGATTGCCCTTGCGGATGCAATCGCAGCGAAACGCAGCAACGCTTCGATACCATGCCCGACGAGGAGCTGCTCTACGATTTGGCGGACCTGTTCAAGATGTTCGCCGATACCACGCGCATCAAGATACTGTTCGCCTTGATGGCACGCGCCATGTCCGTAGGCGAGCTTGCCGAGGCCATCGGCGCCACGCAATCCGCAGTATCCCACCAGCTACGACAACTCAAGCAAGCCCACCTGGTGAAGTTCCAGCGCGATGGCAAGTCCGTCATCTATTCCCTAT
>CALEWN010000230.1 GCA_937925385.1 uncultured Senegalimassilia sp. | reverse complement strand
AAATGCGGATTGATCTGGCTGCGCAGGGCGTACAGTTCCGCTTCTTTTTTCAACGCCTCCAGTTTGTGTTCCTTTTCTTCGTGCATATACAGCTGCATGACCAGGTGGAAGACATCGCTGAGCATGCTTCCCTTGCGCGGCGCCTTCGCCACGATCTGCGTAACCAGGTTCAGGTGGTCAACGCCCTGGCTGAACGTGGCGAGCTCGAGCTTGCCGAGCAGCATATCGACGCCATGTTGGAGGAGTTGGACGGGCGATAGCGTTGCGTTTTGGGCCCACGTCGGGCTGCGCTGCCGGACGGGTTGCCGGGCCGTTGGATCCGCTGCCGCGCCGCCCTCGCTACTGGGCGGTCGGCGGGTCGGGCTTCCGCGCTGCCACGCACGCCCCTTCGCCGCCTGCTTTCGCGCGCTTGCCTGCGTTTTCATGTGCGGTTTCGGTTGCTTCCCGCCGCTTGCGCGCCGCGTGCCGCGCAGGCCGGCCCCGCGTGTGGTAGGCTAGCGGACCAAAAGAGAACGCACTCCTTCGAAAGGGGCCCGTCATGACCGATACCGCTTCCACGCTCCCTGCCGTTTACGCTGCCGCGAAAACTCCGCAGGCAGGTGCCGCAACCGCCGACCTCGTTCGTGGCCTGGGCACCGCCGCGCAGCCCGACATCGTCGCCGCGCGCCGCCTGCTCCATCGCTTCCCCGAGGTGTCCGGTCATGAATCCAACACGCAGAAGCTGCTGTGCGAACAGCTCGATGAGCTGGGTATTCCGTATCGAAAGCTCGACAACAACGGTATCATCGCCACCATCGCCGGTACTGCGCCCGGCGCTTACGGCGCCGATGGGGCGCCGGCGCGCCGCGTCGCCTTGCGCGCCGACATGGACGCGCTGCCCGTCACCGAGCAGACGGGCCTTCCCTTCGCCTCCGAGAACCCCGGCGTCATGCACGCGTGCGGCCACGATGCGCACATGGCCATGATGCTCGGCGCCGTGCGCATCCTGCGCGACGCCGCTGATTCGCTGGTGGGCGAGGTCCGCATCATCTTCCAGCCCGCCGAGGAGATCTCAATCGGCGCCCTTTCCATGATCAAGGCCGGCGCCCTCGAGGGCGTGGATGCCATCTACGGTGCGCATATCTGGAGCGAGGTGCCCGCCGGCACCGTGTCCTGCGCGCCCGGGCAACGCATGGCCAACACCGATTGGTTCCGCATCGACATCGACGGCGTGTCGGCGCACGGCTCCATGCCGCACAAGGGCGTGGACGCCGTGGTTGTGGGCGCCGAAATGGTTGCGGCGCTTCAGGTCCTGGTCAGCCGCGATGTTTCCCCGTTCGAACCTGTGGTGGTCACCGTGGGCGAGTTCCACGGCGGCGAGGCGCGCAACATCATGGCGGGCCACGCGTGGCTTACCGGCACGGTGCGCACGTGGTCCGAGCGTCTGCGCTCCGAGGTGCCCGACCGCCTGGAGCGTATCGTCAGCCGCATCGCCCACGCGTTCGGCGCGAAGGCCAGGTTCACGTTCGAGAAGGGTAACGCCGGGCTTGCCAACGACCCTATGTGCGCCGAGGTGGCGCGCCAGGCGGTGGTCGACATGCTGGGGGAGCAGGGCGTGGCCGACTATCGCGGCACGCTGTCGGGCGAGGACTTCAGCGAGTACCTTCGCATCGTGCCGGGCGTGTTCTGCTTCGTGGGAACCAGGAACTCCCAGGTGGGAGCCGACCATCCGCAGCACAGCTGTCACTACACCGTTGATGAGGACGTGCTTGCCAAGGGCAGCATGGTGGCCGCCCAATGGGCCTGTCGCATGCTCTCGGGCGCCAAGGAGTAACGCCGCGCGGCGACCCACGCGAACAGGGGACGGTGAACAGGGGGACGGAGGTGTGTTCACGCGAGCGTGAGCGCACCTCCGTCCCCTGTTCACGTCGCGGGCGAAGTCGGTGAGCGCACGCCCGTCCCCGGCGGCGAACACACCTCCGTCCCCTGTTCGGGGATTTACGCGCGATGCGTCCTTTGCGATGGCCTTTGCCGATATGCGTGTCGTTTTATTCGGTAAGCGGTATAATGCAGTGGTTCAATATCATTCGCAATCGAAAGGACATGCCATGCCGGAGATGATCTCGGTCGAGCAAGCGCGTGACCTGGTTCTATCCCATGTTTCTCAGCTGCCTGCGGAAACGGTCCCCGTGTTGGACGCGGCCGGCCGCGTTGCCGCCGTCGACCTGAAAAGCGATATCGACATCTCGCCGTTCGCCCATGCCGCCATGGACGGGTTCGCCATGCGCGCCGCCCAGCTGCAGTCCGCAAGCCCCGAATCACCCGTCGAGCTGGACGTTATCGCGGAGGTTGCCGCCGGAGACACCTTCGAGGGCGACATCCCCGAGGGCGCATGCGTGCGCATCATGACCGGCGCGCCGCTGCCCGCGGCCGCCGACGCCGTGGTGAAGTACGAGATCGTGCGCAACGTGGAAGGCGACGGCCGCCCCGGTAGCCGCGTCGCCTTCGAGGCGCCTGCCAAGCTGCGCGGTAACGTGCGCGAAGCGGGCGAGGAGGCGCGCGCCGGCGAGGCCGTCGTGCGCGCCGGCGAGGTCATCAATGCCGCCGGCGTGGGCTTTCTGGCCGGCTGCGGTGTGACCGAGGTTCCCACCCCGCGCCGTCCGCGCGTGGCCATCATCTCCATCGGCAGCGAGCTCGTGCCGCCCACCCAGGTTCCCACTGCGGGCAAGATCCGCAATTCCAACGGCTATGCGCTGGCCGCGGCCGCCCGCGCCGCGGGCGCGCTTCCCACCATGCTGCCCATCGTGGAGGACTCGCTCGAGGCCTTGAAGGTTGCGGTGCTCGAAGCGGTGCGCGAGTACGACTTCGTGGTCACGAGCGGCGGCGCGTCCGATGGCGATTTCGACTTCATCAAACCCTGCGTCGAGCAGACCGGTGAGCTGCTCATGACCCGCGTGAACATGCGCCCGGGCAAAGCGCAGACGTTTGGCCTGGTCAACGGCACGCCCGTGTTCGGTCTGCCGGGCAACCCGGCTGCGGCGTACTGCGGCTTCGAGATGCTCATCCGTCCGGCGCTGCGCAAGATGCAGGGGTATTCCAATCTGCAGCGCCCGCTCGTGAAGGCGCGTCTCGCGCGCGATGCGAAGAAGGGCGACACGCGCCGCATCTACCTGCGCGCCACCATCACGAAGGACGCCGACGGCGCCTATGCGGTCGAGCCGGCGAAGAACCAGAGCTCGGGTTTGTTCGGCGTCATCCAGCGCAGCAACTGCCTGGCCGTCCTGCCCGAGGGCGGGGAAGGCCGCACGGCGGGAAGCCTGGTCGAGTGCATCCTGCTCGACGTCAACGAGGACGTGTGCCTGTAACCGGCGCTTGCCCGATCGGTTGACGGCGGGCCGTGGGCCGGAAGGCCTGCGGCCCGTGCGATCGGGAGGCATCCGGTCGCTTAGCGAGCTCGGCTGCGGGCGGGAAGGCCTGCAGTCGGGATAGCCGGCACACGCTTCGCCGGCGCTTAACCTTTATTAAGGAGGAACCAATGAACGAACACGATCACGCGTCCGCGCCCATCACGTTCGCCATCATCACCTGCTCGGACACGCGCGGCATGAAGCAGGACACCGCTGGCGCGGCGCTCGAGCAGCTCATCGCCGACAACGGCTGGGTATGCAAAAGCCACGTGGTGGTGAAGGACGAGGTGCCGCAGATCAGCGCCGCCATCGTGGAGGCGTGCGACGCCATCGATGCCGACGTCGTCCTGACCTGCGGCGGCAGCGGCCTGTCGCTGCGCGACGTCACGCCCGAGGCCACGCAGGCCGTGTGCGACCGCAACGTGCCCGGCATCGCCGAGGCCATGCGCGCCCACAGCCTGGCCATCACGCCGTTCGCCATGCTCTCGCGCGCGCTGTGCATGCAGCGCGGCACGCACCTGGTGGTGAACCTCCCGGGCAGCGAGAAGGCCGCCCGCGAGAATTGGGATGGCATCGTAGCCGCCCTTCCGCACGCCGTGAAGATGATGGCCGGCGGCGGCCACTAGAGGCTGCGCGCTTCCGCCGCACCATGCTTCCACCGCGCCATTAAGGTTGGAGCTGCGGTGGCTACCAAGGTGCGCAGCAATGCATAGCGCAAAGGACGCCTGCTTTAGCCTATCGTGGCCGAAGCGGGCGTTTTCTTTCGTGAACTGCGAAGAATCGTTCATTTTGGCCGCCTCTGGACAAGATGAACGATTCTTCGCGGAAATATAGCCCATAGAAGTGCGGTTTTGGGAGAAATGGCTCTCCATGAGCAAAAAATCGTTGAAAAGGTCCACCATGTAGCGCGTAAGCAAGCAAGAATCGCTCGTTTTGGCCGCAGGTGGACAAAACGAGCGATTCTTGCGCCGCAAACAAAACCCGGCCGGGCGAAATGTACAGTGCGTTTTCTTCTGAACGGATAGGCCCCTGTTCCCAAGTGTCTGTTCCCAAGTGTCTGGCCACGGGTGAAATGGCGCGAACTTCCGTTTGCCGCAAGCTGCAAGTTGAAGGCAATGTGTGCGAGGGAACTTCGCGATTGCTGTAGCGCGAATACGGCAGCGTGTCCCGCAGCTCGGTTTGAGCTGCGGGACCCGCTATGCATTGGGGCGCGCGTTATGCTGCGGTGCCGTCTTGCGTTTCGCGATATATCGTGTCGTTCTGCGTTTTGTAGCCTTTCTCGCTGTTTCGCCTGGTGAAGCGCCCTTTGCTTACTTGTCCTTCTGGGCAACCAACAGCAGGATGCCGGAAACCATGCTCAGGAACAGCAGGGTACAAACGCCAAGGGCAACGGTATTGGGCTTTTTGCCCTTGTAAACGCCCCAGGAGCGAACGGTCATGGGAATGCCCCAAGCCAAGGGAATAAGGCCAAAACCGAGCGTTCCGATGCCGACGATCACGATGAGGACCAGAGCCACGATGTTCATGATGAAGGCGATTAGGCGCAGCGTCTGGTTGCTTCCCTCCACGACGTACGTTTGCTCGGGCACGGGAACGCCGTAAGGCGGCTGCGGTGCAGCGTACGGCTGCTGCGGTGCAGCCGCATAGGGCTGGGGTGCAACCGGCTGCTGGGCGGCGGCGTATTGCTGCGGGGCGACCGCAGGTTGCGCGGCGACCGGCGGGACGGGTGCCGCGGGCGGGATCGGCGCGGCGGTTGCCGTAGGCACCGCAGGCGGAACCGGCGCGGCAGGCGCAGCAGGAGCTGCGGGTGCTTCAGGCACGGCGGGCGCCTCGGGTGCTGCGGGAGCTTCGGGGGCGGCAGGTGCCTCGGGCTGCGGTGCGGCGGCGCTCAGCGGCGTTCCGCAGTTGCCGCAGAATTTCGCATCGGCGACGTTTTCGGAAGCGCAGTTGGGGCATAGCATGGCGGTACTCCATTTCTCTTGTCCCGGGCGGGCTTTGCGAATGGATTGTTTGCGAACCGCTGCCAGCCCGTAAATCACTTGTGCTTATTGTAGCTTATGCATGCTGATTTTATGGACGCATTCTTCAGACAGCGTTGCATAATCCCGGTAAGCGTAGGGGAGTGGGGTAGAAAGCGCGCGCCGCGCAGGCACGTTGCAAGCCGATTGGTCGCGTCAAGCGGCTTCCCCTCGGCGGAGTTCAGTATTTGAGTGGATGGTTCATGCTTCGTTCTCGGAAGGAAGGGCCTCCGTCCCCAAGCGTCGGGTTCCGGACGGATAACCCTCCGTCCCCAAGTGTCTGGCGGTGCTTTGCCTGCCGCCTGCCGGTATCTGCAGGGTTTGCGCAGAAGCGTTCCCGCATTTCCCCAGTGATATACTTGTGTCCGCTATACGGGAGACCCGTCGCGCGCGTCTGCGACTTCGCCGACCTGCGCATTCGGGCAAAGCAATGGTTTCAAGAGGGTGCAGAACAACATGGCAGACAATACTCAGCTTCCCAACGGTTTTACCGGTTTCGCGTTCCGCAAGCCGGCGGGCGGTACTAGCGCGGCGGACGCCATCCGCGAGCGCGAAGCCCAGCGCGCGGCTCATGCCGGTCAGCCTGCGCCTGCGCAAACGCCTCGTCGCGGGGTGAACAGCTTCCTGACCGAGCGCGAGGCCGCATCCGACGCCGTCAACGAGGCGCGCGGCGCGTTCCAGTACAACCGCGACCGCGAGGAAACGGCGGCCGCTTATTCGGCAGACGGCGAAAACGCCGAGGGCCGCGTGGAGTTCGACCCCGAGAAGCTGGCCACCATCCCTGAAAAGGATCGTCGCTGGGCCTGGCTTGAAATCGACCTGAACGCCATCCGTCACAACGCTTCCGCCGTCAAGAAGATGATCGGCTCGGGTCGTCACATGATGGCCGTCGTGAAGGCAGATGCATACGGCCATGGTGCGGTGCGCGTTGCGAAGACGGCGCTGAACTCCGGCGCCGACTACTTGGGCGTCGCCACGGTCGACGAGGGCATCAAGCTGCGAGAAGGCCTGGTCAACGCGCCTATCCTCATGCTTGCCGAGCCGCCTGCCAGCGCCATCCCGCTGCTGCTCGCGTATAAGATCATGCCGGCGGTGTACTCTTCCGAGTTCGCTATCAAATATGCGGAGGCCGCGGATTCCATGGGTCTGCGCGCGCCGTATCACCTGGCCATCAACACGGGCATGAACCGCATCGGCGTGCGTTGGGACGAAGTGGTGAACTTCATGCACCAGATCGGCTTCCACCGCGCGCTCGAGCTCGAGGGCGTGTTCACGCACTTCGCCACGGCGGACTGCCCGGAAACGCTCGACTTCCATATCCAGGCGAAGCGCTACATCGAGGCCGTCGAGGGGCTGCGCGCGGCGGGCATCAACCCCGGCATCGTGCACTGTGCGAACTCCGCCGCCGCCATCCGCTACCCCGACGTGCGCTTCGACATGGTGCGCCTGGGCATCGGTCTGTACGGCTACCAGCCCTGCCCTGAAACCACGCCGCTCATCGAGCTGCGCCCGGCCATGAGCGTGCACGCGCGCATCACCGACACGCGCCTGGTGCCCATGAGCGAGGGCGTCAGCTACGGGCTGAACTACCGCAGTCCCGGCAGCGTGAAGATCTGCACCGTGCCCGTCGGATACGGCGACGGCCTGCGCCGCGGGCTGTCAAGCCGCACTGACTTCCTGGTCGACGGCGTGCGCTGCCGTCAGGTGGGCAACATCTGCATGGACCAGTGCATGTTCGAGGTGGATCTGCGCAGCTACGCGCGCCGTCGCCGCGTCGATCCCCAGGTGGGCGACGAGGTCCTCATCGTGGGCCAGCAAGGCGACGCCATGGTCACCATCGAGGAGATGTGCGAAACCCTGGGCACCATCCCGCACGAGCTGTGCATCGGCTTCGCCCAGCGCATGCCGCGCTACTACGTGTAGGCAGGGAAGCGGGGCTGCCCCGCGCTGGCGAACCCGCAAGGCTCGCTCGGAGCGAATTCGACAAGCAAACGAATTGCCCTGTTTCCCTTGGGTTGGGAAGCAGGGCATTTTTGCGTGCGCGGGCGAGCCTGGCTGGATCATTTCGCCAAGTCGAGGAACGCGAATCTCCAGCACTTCTGGTTTGAGCGACTCCCGAATCGGGCTTCGTGGCAAAACCCAAGCGCCTTTGATGAGCGAATAAAAAGCTCCCATTTCCGACCTATCGGGAATGGGAGCTTTTCTCGTATATGCAGGTTTGGGGTTGAGCGTGGCTTTAGGTTCGTCGGGGCTGAAGCCACGCTTTTCGATGCGCGCCGCCGCCGCGATGGCGCCTTGGGAATCTTCCCGTTTCCGTTTGCGGCGCCTTTCGTCGTGGCGTTCTCTCTGGCGAGCGAGCCTTCCCGCTACTGCAGCGTGGCGTCGACGGCGCTGATGAGCGCGTTGCGCAGGCCGGCGGCCTCAAGCGCTGCCACGCCCTTGATGGTGGTGCCGCCGGGGCTGCACACGGCGTCCTTCATGGCGCCGGGATGCGTGCCGGTGGCCAGATGCAGCTGCGCGGTGCCGGCCATCATCTGCGCCGCCAGGCGATACGCGGTGGCGCGGGGCAGGCCGTTCTTCACGCCGCCGTCGGCCAGCGACTCCAGGAACATAGCGGCGAAGGCGGGGCCGCACCCGGCCACGGCGCTGGCGGTCGAGAGCAGGTGACCCGCAACGGGCTCGATGAGCGCGATGTCGCCGAACAGCCCGGCGAACGTCTCCCATTCATCGTTGCTGAGCGAGTGCTTCTGCTCGCAGGCGATCACGCCGCATCCCACGGCGATGGGCGTGTTGGGGATGGTGGAAAGGTGATGGCTGCCGGCGCCCAGCAGGTCCTCGTAGAAGTCGAACAGCAGGCCCGCGGCAACCGACACCACGGCCTTGCCGGCAAGCGCCTCACGCGCCGGCGCCAGCACATCGGCAACCATGTAGGGCTTCACGGCCACGATGATCAGGTCGCTTGCCTCGGCGACTTCGGCGGGGGTGTGCACGGCGTTCGCGCCCAGCGGCTTGCAGCTGGCCTCCAGCTTGTCGAAGTGCGCGGCGCAGGCGGTGATGCGGCCGCCGTCGAAGCCGGCGTGTTCCACCAGCCCCTTCGCCATGGCCTGGGCCATGTTGCCGAACCCGATGAACCCGATGCGTGCGGTGCTTGCGTCCATTGCGTCTCCTATATTCAATCTGTTGCATTTTTAGGCGTCATATCGAATGCTTATAGATGCAATGCAGACTCTGGCGGGTAGG
>CALEWN010000229.1 GCA_937925385.1 uncultured Senegalimassilia sp. | reverse complement strand
GCCGGGTCGGCGATGAACTGACGGCCCATGCCCACAGCGTCACCGTAACCCTCGTTCACAATCTTGTCGCACATGTCGAGCGTGTTGATACGGGTGCCGGGGAAGACGGGCTTGCTGGTGACCGTCTTGACCTGCTTGGCCAGATCGATGAACTCGCCCTCGGGCACGATCTGGTTTGCAACCGGGCGCGGAGCCTCATGGAAGCCGGCCTGGACGGACCATGCATCGACGCCGTGCTTCTCGATGATCGGCACGAGCTCGAGGGTGTCCTCGATGCGGTTGCCGCCGGGCATGAGGTCGTCGGCGGAGATGCGGATGAGGATCGGCATGTCATCGCCGCAGGTCTCATGGATCTTGTCGATGATCTCGGTCAGGAAGCGAGCGCGGTTCTCGGCAGATCCGCCGTACTCGTCGGTACGATGGTTGGAGTACTTGGACAGGAAGCGCATGACCATGTAGCCGATGCCTGCGTGGATCTCGATGATGTCGATACCGGCATCCTTGCAGCGCTTAGCTGCTGCGCCGTACTGGTCGACCACGATCGCGATCTCTTCCTTGGTGTACTCACGCTCGGGCATGCCGACGAACGGGCCGCTCATAACGTCCTTGGAAGGAGCATAGGACAGCAGCGGATCATCGCCGGTGGCGCGCCACTCGTAGCAGAGCTGCAACTGAGCGGCAACCTTGGAGCCATGTGCATGGCACACATCGGCAACGCGCTTGAAGCCGGAGATGAACTCGTCGTCCCAGATGCCGCAAGCACCGGTGGTGGTGTGATACTTCGGCGTGGTGTTGAAGCAGTCGCACACGTAGGCAGAACCGATTTCAACAAGGCCGACACCGCCCTCAGCGCGCTTCTCGTAGAAGTCCACCAAGTCGTCGGTGACATGGTAGTTGTCCACCTTCTCGATGGTCATCGGCAGCATAACGAAGCGATTCTTCAGCTCCACATTGCCGATCTTGAGGGGCTCCAGAAGTTTCTGGTACTTTGCCACAGCACAGCTCCTTTCCGAATGATGCTTGTGAGCGTTGAAGGCGGGATGCTCTCGTCTGAGAAAGGCGTTATCTCAAACTTGATTGTTTGGCGATAACGTTGTTACCCATTTCAACAAGTTTCGGCCATCGGGTTTCTTCCAAAGGCCTTCTCGTTACCTTCTGCTGCTATTCTACGAACTGATATTTGCGAGCGCGATGGACAGAATCCCGATATTGTGTGTTTTAGTATAGGTAACTCTCACATAGTCATAGGTTTTGGTGACAAGTTTGCCCAATAGTCTTGACCATACGCGCAATCCCGTACGTATACTCAGCACAGACGATTACTCATAATTTTAAATATGTCCTAGATTTCGCAAGCCAACGCCCCTACAATGACGGTATTGGATGCGTGGCCGGACACACAAAGGAAGGAGTCGCCACAATGAACGCGCTTTCGACTATGCTGTTGATCGCGGACGCATTCGTGTCGCTATGCGACGAGATGCCGCTTCGCAAGGTATCTATCAGCGACATAGTTCAAAGAACGGGAAAGAACCGTAAAACGTTCTATTATCATTTCGAGAACAAAGATCGCCTGATCATCTGGATCTTCCGCTACGACATGGGACAGGTGCTCAAAAAGCATTTCTCGGAATCCGTTCTGCTCTACGAGAAGCCCAGCGATGATTCCATTTCCCATTTCCCTTATTACATCACGCAGAAATCCGGTGTGCGCTCGCTCGATCACGCCGAGTTCTTCTCTTGCTTCGCCGAGGTTTTAGAGGCGCGCCGCCATTTTTATCGCGAGGCGCTTATCGACAACGGCCCCTACTCGCTGCGCAACTACCTGTACAACCTGTACGTGAACGCCATCAAGCGGGATATCGATATCATCTTGTCGAATCGTTATCTGCCGCAGGACAACATCGATTTTCTGGCCGAGTTCTACACCTGCGCATTCCTGTACTACTTCATCCGCCGATGCGACCAGACCAGCGTCGAGCACCTTGCCGCCAACGCCGGCCCGTTCGCCAACATCATCCACAACTCTCTTGAGATGGAGATCAAAGAGGCGCAGCTGCGCAGGAACCTGTAGAGCGGTTCGCCTATCAACGCGAAAAGGCGTTGCCTGTATGGCAACGCCTTTTCTTTTGCCCTGAGCTATGCCGGACATCGGGTTGAACCGCCAAGCGCAGCTTGAGGCTCGCAGGGCGGAAGTTGCGCCCGCCCCGGAGGACCCTTTGCCGGACGATGCCGTTACCGGCCCTCCCCGGCTCGAGCACGCCAAAGGACCGATCCCCACTTCCCTACCACGGGAAACGAAACAGGGCGTCCGCTTTGCGCGAACGCCCTGCGAACGAACATTTTACCAGCTCATCTGTTACTTACGATGCTCTGCCTTGTCGTTGAGCAGACGGTTCAAAGCGTTGAGGTAGGCCTTCGTGGACGAGACGATGATATCGCCATCGGCGCCGCGGCCCGTGTAAATCTCCCCATCGGGCGCGGTAACGCGGATGGTGACCTCGCCAAGAGCGTCGATGCCGCGCGTGACGGACTGCACCGAGAACTCCGTGAGGTCATTGTCAACCTGCACGATCTTGTTCACGGCCTTGTACACGGCATCGACGGGACCGGTGCCGTAGTCGCACGCGGTGACCACCTGATCGGCGGCGTTGCGAAGCGTGACGGTAGCCGTGGGAGTGAGCGGGAAGCCGCAGGAGATCTGCACGGATTCGAGCGTGTACAAAGCCGTCTCGTTGCGATGACTCTCATGCATGAGCGACTCGAGATCCTCGTCGTAGACTTCCTTCTTCTTATCGGCAAGGTCGAGGAAGGCGTTGTACATCTTGTCAAGCTGCTCGGGGTCAAGCTCGTAGCCGAGTTCCTCAAGACGATGCTTCAGCGCCGCATGGCCGCTGCGCGCGGTGAGCACGATCTGGGACTGGCCTGCGCCGACCTCTTCCGGGTCGATGATCTCATAGGTATCGCGCTTCTTCAGCACGCCATCCTGGTGGATGCCGGAGGAATGGGCGAAGGCGTTTGCGCCGACGATGGCCTTGTTCACCTGGACGTTGATGCCGGTGATCGAAGATACCAGGCGGGAGGCCTTGATGAACTCGCGGGTGTTGATGTCGGTATGGGCGTCAAGCTCCCCACCATGCATCCTGATGCCCATCACCACCTCTTCCATGGCCGTGTTGCCGGCGCGCTCGCCGAGGCCGTTGATGGTGCACTCGACCTGCGTGGCTCCGTTTTGCACGCCCGCCAGCGACAGGGCCGTTGCCATGCCCAGGTCATTGTGGCAATGGACGGAGACGGTGATGTTCTCGATGCCGCGCACGTTCTCCATAAGGTACTTGATGCGCTGCCCAAACTCGCCGGGCAGGCTGTAGCCCGTGGTGTCGGGGATGTTCACAACGGTTGCACCAGCATCGACAACCGCCTGGATCACCTTTGCCAGAAACGCGTAATCGGCGCGGCCAGCGTCTTCGGCGTAGAACTGCACGTCCTCGACGTACTTCTTCGCATAGGACACGGCCGCGACGGCGCGCTCGATGCACTGGTCCTCGGTGATGCGGAGCTTGTCGTGGATATGGCTGGGGCTGACGCCGATACCCGTATGGATACGGGGGCGCTTAGCGTACTTCAAAGCCTCGGCGGCGCGGTCGATGTCCTTTTCCACCGCACGGGTCAGGCCGACGACGGTGGCGTCATCGCCTGCCAGCTCGGCGATCCGGCGAACGCTCTCGAAGTCGCCGGGACTGGAGATCGGAAAGCCCGCTTCGATGACGTCGACGTTCAGACGTAGAAGCTGACGCGCCACAACAAGCTTTTACTCGGTGTTCATGGAAGCGCCCGGCGATTGCTCGCCGTCGCGCAGCGTTGTGTCGAAAATTGCGATCTTGCGCGACATTTCTGTTCCTTTCAGCGATGTTTACAAATGTGAAAACATTCTAATACACCTAGCGCTACGGTCGAGTTAAAACTCGCATCAACAAGTTACCCACATGTTAAATGTTGTCCCGATTAGGGGCTTCTCAATCCTTCTTCGTTTGCGGTTCGCGATCGATAACCGACGAAATGCCCTCCTGTAACCGAAAAACGCCCGCCGCGATTACACGCGACGGGCGTCGATGTGATATGCGATGGCCGGCGTTTAGGGCGGCCGCTTCGAAACACTGCACCTTCCCGTTATCCAAGCCGAAGCTTGCCGGCAGCCCAGCACCCTTGCGATGACGCTCAAACGGGGCTTTGAACGGCGCGAACCTTACAGCTTCACGTACCAGAGGTTCTTCAGGTCCTCAAGGTTCTCGCGCAGCTTGGCCAGCACGCTGTCGTCAAGCTCGCCTTCGATGTTCATGTAGACGATGGCCTGACCGGCTTCGGGGTCGTTGACGATCTGCATGGTGGTGATGTTGATGCCCGCCTCGCCCAGGATGGTGCCGATGGTGCCCATGCGGCCCGGGGCGTCCACGTATTCGAAGATGAGCGACTGGCGTCCCGGCGCGATGTCTATCTTGTAGCCCAAGAGCGATACGAGGCGCGCGGTCTGCGCGGCATCGCCGCGGGTGCAGGCCACCTCGGTGCCGTCGGCCATGACGGCCACCGTGGAGGCGTAGCCGTCGGCATCGGGTCGCGCCTGCGTCTCCACCTTGATGCCGTGGCGCTTCGCCACCGCGTCGGCGTTCACCGGCGTCACCGTGGCCGTGCTCTGGTAGGACAGGATGCCCTTGAGCGTGCCGGCAACGAGGATGGACGCGTCGGCGTGCGCCAGCGCGCCAGCCGCACCGCTGGCCATAAAAATATGCTGTGCCCGGTAGGGCAGGCCGAACCGCCTGGCCAGCGAACACGCCACCGCCTGGCGCACGCTCTCGATGCCCAGGCTGGGGCTGTAGCCGTGCAGGGCTACCGGGCTTTCGGCCTGCAAAAGGCGCGCCATCTCGCGGGTAAAGGCTTCAGGCGGAGGCACCGA
>CALEWN010000228.1 GCA_937925385.1 uncultured Senegalimassilia sp. | reverse complement strand
CGCTCGCCAAACGCGGCGCCGCAGAGAAGCTGCCCGGGGCCGCGGGAGCGAGCATCCGGTTCGCAACCAAACGCATGCTGCAGAAGCTTTCGGGGGCGATCGAGAACGCATTGCTGAGCTTCCATAGCGCAAACCCCGCGGCAACCGGCATGTCGAAAGACGCGCTGCGCCAAGCCTGCATGCCCCGCTGCGCGCCCGACGCGTTCGATGCCGTGCTTGCGCGCGCGTGCGCGGAAAGCAAAGCCGTGGCCGATGGCGGCATGATAAGCCACCCGCAAGCCGGCGCCGGCGCTCGGAAGCTGGAGGAAGGCAACTCTGAGAAGCTGGCCGAGCTGCTAGCTGCGGCGGGCTCGAAACCGCCTACGGTTGCCGACCTGCTCAAACAAGCAGATCTGGCATCGAAGCAGGGTTACAAGGCGCTCGGGCTGCTGGAGAAACAAGGCCGTGCCGTCAAGGCCAGCGAGGACTTCTACTTCGATGCCGGCGCACTTGCCTCGCTCGAGCAGGCGGTTCGTGACGCATTGGCGAACGGCCCCGCTTCCGCAGCCGACCTCAAAGATGCCATGGGCCTGAGCCGCAAGCACGCCATCCCCGTGCTCGAGCACTTCGACGATACGGGCATCACCCGCCGCGTCGGCGACGCTCGCGAGCTGGCAAGCTAGTCGGAAACGCCCGATCAGGGTTGCAACAAACCGATTCAGACGCCCACCGCCGAATGCGAATCCCGTTCAAACGCACGGCGGACATACATGCGCCTCCCTTCCGCTGTATACGGAAGGGAGGCGTCATCGCTTTCAGGGCAAATGGATAACGGACCGTCCACCCGATAGCCGACAATGCTTCGCAAGTAACAACAACACATATAAAAAGGAGCCTCGAAAGGCTCCTTTTTGTGTCTTATATGGCGGAGACGCGTGCGAATCGAACACACCCGAGACGTTCTGCGCGCCTCACAACGGCTTTGAAGGCCGCGGGGCCCACCAGGACCCATCCATCTCCACGTGATTTCATCAATGATTGTACCCGAACCGTAACGTAATGCGCTCCCATTCGATAAACGGTGCCTATTTTCCAAAAAATGGTTGGATAGCAGTAGCAAATACTAGGATTCTCGCAAAAACAGGACGCCGATGAGCGTGAGCACGACCATCGCGACACCCGCCATACCCGCTGCCGCGATTACCCGCTGCTTCAGCGTAGGCCGCTCAAACCACGCGAACAGCTTATCCAACGGCCGAGTGTCGACAAGCAATGGAATCGGCCAATCCAGGGCGAGCCACACGCACACATACGATACCGCGCAAGCGACCGAAGGCAAACGAGCCATGTCCCCTTGCGGGTTCATACCGGAGGCAACGCATGCGAAGGTCATGACCACGCACCAGGCTGCCAGCAAGATATCCCAAGCAACCCCCACGCCCAAAGGCAAGCGGTGCGCAATGCCCGCCCAAAACTCCCACAGCCATCGAAAAGCGGCTTTTGGGCCATGCGCAAAAGTATCGAATGAGCCACGCTCCTTGGTCTCGAGCGAAGCGGGTGCGCAAAGCTCCGCAACCGTAACAGCCGGCCCGACCGCATACCGGAACGC
>CALEWN010000227.1 GCA_937925385.1 uncultured Senegalimassilia sp. | reverse complement strand
CTCGGCCCAGCTTGCCCGCGCCGCATACAGCCTGCAGGCGACGGCGCAGCTGGTCGCCGCCGTGGAAGCCGATGCGCTGTACCATGCGGTGCGCACGTCTTCGGACATGGGCGAGATCGCGGGTATGCGCGCCGGTGCGCTCACCCCGGCGGGCGATGCGCTGCTGGCAGCTGTCACCGATGGCCGTTTCGACGGCACCTACACCGTGGAGATGCTCATGGGCGAGCTGACTGCGGCGTTGACCACCGCCGACGATGCGGACCTTATCCTGCCGCAGGCCGAGGCCGTTCAGCGCCTGCTGGAGCTTCTGGCCATCATCGGCGGGTCGGATAAGGCGCCCTCGGCGTTGTCCCTCGTGTATCGCGAGGAAGACGCATGCGCGAAGGAGGGCCTGGACTGGACCCGTGCCGAGCAAACGTACGGCGACCATGATCACGACCATGACGAGGATGCCGATTGGGGCGACGATTTCGGCGATGCCGGCATCATGGACGATGACGGCATGACGGGGGCTTATCCCGGCTTCAACTAGGTACTCGCCCGTTAAGGGCGATCGAGCAATGCACGGGGCCCGCGAAGCGGTTGCCCGGCTGTTTGGATGGATGGGCGCAGGCGCTGAGACGCCGCTGCCCGCCATGGGCCGGGTTGCGCGTTGCGGGCCTTTTCGTCTGCCAGGCGGCTTGGGTTTCGCCCGACAGGAGAGAACGCCGCGTCGCATCAGGGCATGGCGCGCGGCCAGGCTTTCAGCTATCGGCCGCGTATAGAAGCAGGGAAGGGATCTGCTATGGAGTTCGAAGAAGAGTTGGCTTGCTGCAAGCTGTGCCCGCGGGCGTGCGGCGTCGATCGCGCTGCCGGTGAACGCGGTGTGTGCGGGGCGCAAGGGCAGCTGGTGGTGGCCCGTGCGGCGCTGCACATGTGGGAGGAGCCGCCCATCAGCGGTTCTCGCGGCAGCGGCACCGTGTTCTTCTCGAACTGCCCGCTTCGGTGCGTGTACTGCCAGAACCAGGTGATCGCCACGGGGTGCGCAGGTGTGCCCGTGACCGTGGACGATGTGGCCGATATGTGCC
>CALEWN010000226.1 GCA_937925385.1 uncultured Senegalimassilia sp. | reverse complement strand
GGATGGCGATGGAGGGGTAACTTCACCCCTTTCCTCACAAAACCGCCCAGAACATGGCTTCTATTGTTAAAAAATCTCGCGAACCGCAAGTCACCGATGACATACCCGGCACGGGTGCTTAGTATGGGTTTATTTCAAAAGCGCCTTGCCGCCCGGCGGGCTGGAAGACCGTGCGGCAGGCGATGCGGGAGGATCGGCATGATGGATACAGAGAAGCGCGCAAGCGCGGCGGCGAACGAAGCCGCTGGCTGCACCCTTGACGAAAAGCATATCGCGAACAAGCTTGCCATCGTAGGGGTTGCCGGCAACGTGGCGTTGTCGGCGTTCAAACTGTTCGCAGGCATATTCGGCAATTCGGCGGCCATGGTCTCGGACGCCGTGCATTCGCTGTCCGACGTGTTCGCCACCGCCATCGCGTTCCTGGGCGTGAGGATCTCGCAACGCGATGCGGACGAGAGCCACCCTTACGGCCACGAACGCTTCGAATGCCTGGCGTCCATGGCGCTTGGCCTTATATTGGCGGCGACGGGCGCCGGCATCGGGTTCGCCTCGATCCAGTCGATCGCAACGGGCGCGTACCAGCACGCAACGGCGCCGGGCTGGCTGGCGTTATCGGCTGCAGTGGTGAGCATCGTCGCGAAGGAAGGCATGTTCTGGTACACGCGATATTGGGCGCGCGCCATGAACTCCGATGCGTTCATGGCCGACGCCTGGCATCACCGCTCCGACGCGCTGTCGTCGGTGGGCGCGCTTGCGGGCATTGGCGGCGCCATGCTCGGCTGGGGCGTATGCGACCCGCTGGCGTCCATCGTCATCTGCCTGATCATCTTCAAGGTGGCCTTCGAGGTGCTGCGCGATGCCGTGGACAAGGTGACGGACACGCCGTGCGCTCCTACATTCGAACTTGAGGTGCGCGATTGCATCCTGGCGCAGGATGGTGTGATGCGCATCGACGCGCTACGCACACGCAAGTTCGGCAACAAAGTATATGTGGACGCCGAGATCGCCGTTGACGGGCAGCTACGGCTGGTGGACGCCCACGCGATAGCAGAGCGCGCCCACGATGCCGTCGAGCAGGGCTTCCCCACCGTGAAGCACATCATGATTCATGAGAATCCCGCGTAAGAGCTGCGAACGCGACGACTTTTGCGGGAGAGTTGCGAGGGGGCGCGGCGCGCCCGCAAGCGCAGTCGACGCGACAAAAGGGCGAGCCTGATAATAGCGACCCCGCCGACAAGCGCCATCGAACTAGCCGAGATCGATGGCTAAGCGAATCGTCGAAGTATTGCGGGGATGGGGTTTTGGTTATCCAAGCTACAAGGATTCGCATATAACCAGGTAGGAAAGCCGCAAAGGACAGGGGCAACCTGCAGTTGCAGGTGCCGACGTGGATAATGCAAACTGAAAACGGTTCCGCAACCGGGCTTGACGGAGTACCTTGGAAAGCGGATTTCGGGCAGGTAGCTTGCCCGCAAATCTTCGATTCGGATAATGCCTTGGAAGGAGCCACATGGATAAGGGAATCGCCCGACGATTGGCCGCTCGACGCAAGCAAGCGGGGCTGTCGCAGGAAGCACTGGCGGACAAACTGGGCGTGAGCCGCCAAGCGGTGTCGAAATGGGAGCGCGCCGAAAGCCTGCCGGATACGGACAACCTTATCGCACTGGCGACTTTATACGGCTTAACGCTCGACGAACTGTTATGGAGGGAGGCCGGCGAAAACGATTCGCGGGCCTCGCAGCCCGCGGCTAGTGCGATGGGCGCGGCGGAAACGTCGGGAGCGAGCGCCGGCGAAGGCTTTTCGCAGGAAAAGCCAGCCGCCGCAGAGGACGACCGCGACCACGAGGGGCGCAAATCCGAAGCAGGCGACGACCAAGCCGAAGCCAGCACGGACGGCACTGCTTTCGGATCCAGCCGCAACGACAACGACGCCGACAGCGACAACAACCAGGGACGCGGCGAAGGCGACGATTACGCGCATGTCTCGTTTCGCGATGGAATTCATGTTCGGGATACGAAAAAGGGAGAAGAGGTGCACATCGGCTGGAGCGGCGTGCATGTAACCAACCGCAAAAAGGGCGAGGAAGTGCATGTGGGATGGGATGGCGTGCATGTCGAGCAGCCGAATACAAGCGGAACCGCCGACAATCCCAAATCTGTGCACGTTGACAGCAGCGGCGTGATCATCGGCGAACAGTATTTCGAGAACTGGCACGAAGCGCACAAGGCATTCAGACGCAAGCCCGAACGCGCTTGGCGCAGCTTCCCCTTCCCGCTGGTGGTTTTGGTTGCATATCTACTGCTGGGACTGTTCACCAACGCATGGGTTCCCGGGCTGATGCTCGCCTTCACCGTGCCGGCATACTACGTTATCGGCAACGCATGGGAGAAACGAAGGCTATCTCGCCTGATAGGCGGCCTGTATCCGATCGGCGCCATTGCCTGGTTCTGCTGGATGGCGTTCGCGCTCAATCAGGCACATCCCGCATGGGTCGTGTTTTTGACCATTCCCGTAGTCGAAATCCTTTGCGCCTGGAGCAGGAAGACGTGGAAGCGCCGCCGAAAGGCAAAAGCGGACGGCCGATAGCAAGGGAAGCGATGCTGCAGTTAAGCGAGGGCAACCGCAGCGATGCCGGGCCATCCGAGATCGCCGACTTGACGAATCGTCGGCGTGTTGCAGGGACATGCCGGGGGCGCTTCCCTATTCGCTATACTGGGGCGCATGGCAAGTTACCAACATATATCGCATGGGTTTGAGCCCGTGTTCGACGAGCGTTCGCGGATTTTGGTGCTGGGGTCGTTTCCCTCGGTCCTCTCGCGCGAGAACGCCTTTTATTACGGCAATCCGCAAAACCGCTTCTGGCGCGTGATGGCCGCATGTTTGAGCGAACCCGTGCCGCAAAACGAAGGCGGATTGAGCGATAACGGACGGCCCTTGACGCTTGAGGAGTCGATTGCGGCGAAGAAACGGATGTTGCTTGAGCACGGCATCGCCTTATGGGACGTCATAGTCTCGTGCGACATCAAGGGGTCGAGCGACGCGAGTATCAAGAACGTGGTGCCCGCGCAGGTGGAGCGCGTGCTGGAAGAAGCGCATATCGGCGCCGTGATCTGCAACGGGGGCACCGCCGGGCGGCTGTACAAGCGCTACCTGCAGTGGCAGGTGGGGCTGGCGGCGCACGTGCTGCCCTCGACGAGCCCTGCGAACGCGGCTTGGCAGCTGGAGCGCCTGACCGCGCGCTGGCAAGAAGAGCTGCTGCCGCTTTTGGATGCCGCGAAAACCGGCGCTTTGGGCGAGGTTCCATCGCCAAGCAGCGTCAAGCGTGGGTTCGTGACGGCGAAAGCCCAAGCAGCGAAACAGTCAAGCGCAAATGGGGCGAGTGGCAAGCGCCAAGCCGCCCGCTCGGGCGACATCGCCGCCGGCTCCGCGACGCACTTGACGGCCGACGGCGCAGCGGAGAGCACAACGACTGGCGAAAGCCGCGTTGACGTCGTCACCGTGCGCGTCCCTTCCCCGCCTGCATCGAATTACGCAGTGCACAAAAGTATGCAGGGTAACAAGCGGGCGAACACAAAACCCGAGCTGCTGGTGCGCGAACGTCTGCGAAAGGCAGGGCTGACGGGCTATCGGCTGCAATGGAAGGTGCCCGGACATCCCGATATCGCTTGGCCGGGCAAACGCGTCGCGATCGAGGTGCGAGGCTGTTTTTGGCATCGCTGCCCGCATTGCAAGCCGAGCTCACCGAAGAAGAACGTCGAGTATTGGGAGGCGAAATTCGCCCGCAATGTCGAACGCGACGCCGAGAACGCGCACAAGCTCGAAGAGATGGGCTGGCGCGTGCACGTGATCTGGGAGTGTCAGCTGAAGAAGAACGCCATTGACGCCACGATGGCGGATTTACTGCCGAAGCTTGCGACTGAGCTGGGGAAAGAGCTTGCTGGTGACGATTGCGCAGCCGCGCGAGACGATGAAGCCCGAATTCGGAACGACAGCGCCGCAAATGTGCACGCCGGCGTCTCGGAAGGCGCAGATATGCCGGAAGCGGATGCCGCCGAAGAAGCAATCGGGCGCTCCGTATCACCGCGAGACAACGAGGAGTCGCGCGCGGAAGCGTCGGATACATCAGCAAGCGAGCATCAAGGCAATGCGAAACCCGCAACGAGCAAGCACCATTTCATGTATGTGATCGAATGCGCCGATGGCAGTCTGTATACCGGGTACTCCCCCGACGTGCAGGCGCGATTCGCCGCGCATCAAGCGGGCACGGGCGCGAAGTACACGCGCGGGCGCGGGCCGCTGAACCTGCTTGCCGTAGCCGAATTCGCCACCAAACACGATGCCATGAGCGCAGAGTACCGCTTCAAGCGCCTAAGCCGCGACCGCAAAGACGAGCTGTTGGCAAAAGCCGCCGAGCCTGAAGCCGATTTCGCCAAGCTGCTTCAAAAGGAATTCGGGCTTTAGGAAGACGGCCGGCGCATCGAGCGGATGACGCCGCCTGCCGAGAAGCTCGCGCGTCGTAACAGCTCGCAAAACCCACAGCCCCGTCCTTAAACGCGCCTCAGGACAACGGTCATTGAGCTGGGCGCATTCGCCAACCGAATATCAAGAGCTGAAAAACGCGCCTTCCAAGATGTCCTACCCGGCAACAGGAATGGAGCTTGCGGGAACGTCGCGGAATTTTGCGGCAACTTCGGCAAAGTTTTTACGAGGATTGTCCGGCATATCCACAAGCTCGGGAAGTCTTAGTCCTCGAATACAACGGCGCATTCGAGGACGGACCTGGCGCACGATTAACTGTGCGCCAGGTCGTACAGCTCGCGAATGTCCTTGGGCA
>CALEWN010000225.1 GCA_937925385.1 uncultured Senegalimassilia sp. | reverse complement strand
CGTGCTTCTAGGCGAGGGAGGATCGGGCGGCGCTTTGGCGCTTGCGGTCGCCAACAGGGTGGCCATGCAGGAGCACGCGGTGTATTCGGTGCTTTCACCCGAGGGCTTCGCTTCCATCTTATGGAAGGATAGGACGCGCGCTGCTGAAGCGGCCGCCGTCATGAAGATGAGCGCGCACGAGTCCCTTGAGCTCGGTATCATCGACGCCGTGGTCCCCGAGGGTCCTGCGCCAGCGCATGAGAATCCCCTGATCGCCGAGCGCAACGTGCGCGACTATGTGCAGGCGGCGCTCGATGAGCTGTGCGACATGAGCGAGCAGGAGCTGCTCTCCCAGCGCTACGAACGCTTCCGCAAGTTCTGATCGTTGCGGCGCTATGCGCGCTACCGCGGCAAACGAAAGGGCCGGGTTTCGAACCGCGTGCCGCTGCCGAACCGAAATCGAAGGTTTGGCAGCGGGCGCGGCTTGAAGTCCGGCCCTTCTTTGCGCTTGGGGAGGCGATCACCCCTCCAGCAGGTCCATCAGCTCGTCGGCGCTCAAGCTGGCAAGCGAGATGCCGCTTGAGCCGATAACCTGGTCGGCCAGCTTGCTCTTCTCCTCCTGCAGGTGCAGGATGCGCTCCTCGATGGTGCCTTTCGCGATGACCTTCTGCACGCTTACCACGCGCGTCTGCCCGATGCGGTGCGCGCGGTCGGTGGCCTGCTGCTGTGCCGCGGCGTTCCACCAGGGATCGGCGTGGATGACCACGCTTGCTCCCGTGAGGTTCAAGCCGGTGCCGCCGGCCTTAAGCGATACCAGGAACACGGGGACGTCGTTGCCGTTGAACTCGTTCACCAGCTCCACACGGTCCCTTTTCGGCGTTTTGCCCGTGATGGTGTAGAAGGCCACGCCCGCTTCGTCGAGGCGCTGTGCGATCAGGTCCAAGAAGCTGGTGAATTGGCTGAAGATGAGCGTCTTCTCGCCGCCTTCCATGGCGCTTGCCACCAATTCCATGATGGTATCGAGCTTCGCGCCGTGCCCGCGGTAGCCTTCGAACAGCAGGCGCGGGTCGCAGCAGAGCTGCCGAAGCTGCATGAGCTCGGCAAGCACCTCCACGCTGGAAACGTGCTCGCCCGCATCCCGTTTCGCTTGGCGTTGCTTGCGCTCGCGGCGTTGGCGGGTGAGCTCCTCGCGCAAACGCTGCTCGTGAGCGCGGTAGAGCTTGAGCTGCTGGCCCTCCATGGGGGCGTAGACCACGCTTTCCAGCTTCTCGGGCAGGTCGGTGAGCACGTCAGCTTTGCGGCGCCTGAGCAAAAACGGCCCCACGACGGCGCTCAGCCGGGCCGCCACGTCCTCCTCGCCGCCCACGATGGGCAGCTCGAAGCGTTCGCGGAAGCGCGCGTACGGCCCTAGAAGGCCCGGCATCAGGAAGTCGAAGATGCTCCACAGCTCCGACAGGCGGTTCTCCATGGGCGTGCCCGTGAGCGCGAATCTATGGCGCGCCGACAGGCGCTTCACCGCACGAGTGGTTAGCGCTGCGGGGTTCTTGATGTATTGGGCTTCGTCGAGGGCGCAGATGAACAGCTCCCGTCCGGCGTAATCGGCTGAATCGATGCGCGCCAGGTCGTAGGACGTGATGAGCACATCGACCGGTGAAGGTCGGTTACCGGTTGCTTGGACGGTCGCCTGGCTTGCAGCGGCGCTATCGCTTGGCAACGCGCCATCGGCATCGGCCAGCGATGGCGCAGGGCGGCCTTTCCGCCCGGAAACCAGGTTCGCGTCGTACGGCGCGAACGCGTGGCCTCGGATCACCTTGCGCTCGGCGGCGCTGCCCACCACGGCGGCCACATTCAGGCCGGGTGCGAAGCGCTCGAACTCGGCCATCCAGTTGTACACCAGCGAAGAGGGGCACACGATCAGGCTCGGCCCGACTTCGCGGGCCTGATCGGCACGGGCCACCAGCAAGCTGATAAGCTGGACCGATTTGCCCAGGCCCATCTCGTCTGCAAGCACGCCGCCGAACCCCGCGTCCAGGCGGGCGGACAGCCAACGAAGGCCCTCTGCCTGATAGGGACGCAGCGTGGCGTTCAGGCCCTCGGGCACCTGGTATACCCGTTCGTCGATTGCGCGGAAATCGCTTAGATACTGCGTGAAGCTGCGGTCACGGTCAAGGTCGGCCTCCTCGTCCAGGTAGAACGCGCGAAACGACGGCAGCTCCACCGTGCCCGTGGCAAGCTCCTTTTGCGTGATGCCCAGATCGGATGCCAGGCGGTCAAGCTGGGCGAGCTCGAAATCGGAGAGGTCCACGAACGCGCCGTCGCGCAGGCGATGGTAGCGCTTCTTCTTCCGGTAGCTTCCCAGCATGGCCGCAAGCTCTTCGGGGCCAAGGTCCCCGGCGTCGACGGTGAGGTTGATAAGGTTGCCCGACAACGACACGCCCATGCTCAGGCGCGGCTTGCCGTCTTTGATCAAGCGGTCGAACGCCGGCGTGGTATACACCTCGCCGGCTTCGCGCAGCTGGCCTAAGCCCGTGAAGATAAGGTTGGCAACCGCTTCCTCGTTGCTCATGGGGATGCGTGTTTGGCCTGGTCCGAAGTAAGATTCCACCAGCGCCTTCGCCTTGCCTTCGGTGCGCGCGTCGCGCAGCGGCGAGGGGCCGGAGGCGCTCTTGTCGTCCTTGTGGTCGGCGGGCACGGTCCCGCAAAGCGTGAAGCGGCGCGGCCCGTAAGCCGCCTGGGCGCCGATGGTCACGTTCTTGCCGTTCTTATCAAGGAAAAACGCCAGCTTGCATTCCACGGGGCGCCATGCCGAAAGCTCGGAAGGGGCGCTTAGATGCAGGTTCTCCTCGATGATGGGCAGTGCTGCAGCGCAGAACAGGGGCATGTCGGCGTTTGCCACGAACAGGTTGCGCTCATCGCTGTCGTAAACCGTGCGCAGGAAGTCGGAGCAGCGCGCGAACGCCGGCGAGCAACGATGCACCGTATCGTTGCCGCACCATATATACAGGCGCCCGGCTTGCTCGGCCATGCGGATATGCTCCCCGCGTTCGATGGTCCAGCCGCCGTTGTCGGCCGGTGCTATGGTCAGCGAGATGTCCGGATCGCTGTGCTCGATATGCACGCGTCGCACGGTGGGCGTGGCGTAATCGGCGCCCGAGATGCTGAACTCGGCGCCGTCGAGCAGCCCGAACAGCTCCACGGCCTCGGCTTCGGAAAGCTGCAGGGTGCGGCCGACCGACGCGCTTTGCCGGCGCAGCCATGATGGCGCATCGTCGGCCGCCTCGCGCATGGAGCAGGCCCGTTCGATGAACTGCGCCATCCCGCGCGAGCGCTGCTCGAACACGGCAGGGGAGTGCGTGAACGCAAGTTTCTTGCCGTACGCGTGGCGGGCGCCGGAGCGCATGCGGTCGGCGAACTCCGAAAGCGATTTCACCACGTACAGCGTTGCCGAAGGCCCGCTGATGCGAAACGACGCGGACCACAGCCCGTAGCCGTACGACAGCTCGGCGTGCAAAACCACGCTTTCGGCGGGCGTGTCATCGGCCTGCAGCTCCTCGGTGCGCTTCATGAACTCCGTGATGCACGAGGAGGATTGCGCCGTGCGCTGAGCCTGGTAGCCCATGAAGGTTTCGGGGCGGCGCGAGAACGCGAGCGTCAAGGCCACGCAGTGCTTGCACATGCCGGCATACTCGCGAAACGCGGGGCACGTGCACGACCAGTCCAGTACCTCGTCGGCTTCCTCATCGAGAATCACCGAGGTGCGGTAGCGATCATCCCAGCCGCTGCTCGAAGCCACGAATGCGCTGACCACCGATTCCTCGGCATCGTAGCGCACCTGCTTCGTGAGAATATTGCGATCAGATGACGCAATGGCGCGCCCTCGCGTCATGGAGCGTTGGTTGCATCGGCTTGCTATGGCTTTTTCGGTGATCATCGCTTGCGGCTCCCCTTGCTTGAACGCATTGTTCGCAAACGTTTATTTTAGCGCAACCGAACACATGGTGTCGCGGTATGCGAGGTTTCACATGGGCATCGGCGTTCATTCGGATTTGCTCGGGCCCGGCTTTGCGCACTCTGGTTTTACAGGCTTGATGCGGGCTTATCCGCTTGGCGCGAAGACGGTTGTGCGATAATCGGGAAAACGTCCGCAAGATGCTTTTTGCGGGGTATGCGACGAAAGGGGCCGTCAATGAGGCTTGGGGATATCGCGAAG
>CALEWN010000224.1 GCA_937925385.1 uncultured Senegalimassilia sp. | reverse complement strand
TGTACATACCGAAGATGATACCGTTGACGTCGGCCACCATGGTAGCGGTCTGAGCGGAGAAGAACTCGTCGGCGTTCTGCTCGGTCAGCGGTGTGACCTGCGGGAACGCATCGCCCGCTTCCACAACTTCATTCCAGATGCGCACCATCGCCTTGATATCGTCGGCGGTGTACGGACGGATCTGCAGCTCCATAGGTTTCCCCTTTCACATATCGGGCGCTCCCCTTGTGCGCCTTTTGATTGCTATCAGTTTCGCAGATTTGGCCAAGCGCTGCGATTCACGTTGCCGAAAGCGTCCCTATCGACGGCTGCCGGGAACATCACAGGGCCGGCATAGACGACGCGCATTCGGCGGCGTTGGATGGTTTCGGTTGCTGGCAAAAAAGCAGGCTATTTGATGTCGCCCATCATGTCCTGGATCTTCTTCAAATCCGACATCTTCATGCCGCCCATGCCCGGGATGCCGCGGCGACGCTTGCCCTTCTTGCCTTTCTTACCCTTGCCGCCCATGTCCTCGACGGCCGGCATCATGCGCTTCATCATCTTCTTCGTCTCATTGAACTTCTTCATGAGCTGGTTGACCTCGGTGACCGACACACCGGCGCCGGCGGCGATGCGGGCGCGGCGGCTGCCGTTGAGCAGGTCGGGCTTCTCGCGCTCGGCCTTGGTCATGGAGTTGATGATCACCTCCATGCGATCGAGCGCGCCCTCGTCGACCTGGCCCTGGCCTAAGGCCTTGTCGCCGCCGGGAAGGGCGCTGATGAGCTTTGAGACGCCGCCCATCTTGCGGATCTGGCGGTTCATGGTGACGAAGTCGTTGAGCGTGAGCTGGCTTTTCATGAGACGTTCAGTCTCGGCCTGCTCCTCTTCCTGCTGCTGGACCTTCACCGCCGACTCGATGAGACTGAGCATGTCGCCCATGCCCAGGATGCGGCGGGCCATGCGGTCGGGGTGGAACTCCTCGAGAGAGTCGGGCTTCTCGCCGGCGCTGATGAACTTGATGGGCTTGCCCGTGACCTCGCGGATGGACAGCGCGCCGCCGCCGCGGGCGTCGCCGTCCATCTTCGACATGATGACGCCGTCGAAATCAACGCGCTCGGAGAAGGCCGCGGCCACGTTGACCACGTCCTGGCCGGTCATGGCGTCGACGACCATAAGGATCTGGTCGGGCTTCACCGCCGACTTGATGGCCTGGGCCTCTTCCATCATCTGCTCGTCGACGTGCAAACGACCCGCCGTGTCGACGATGACCACGTCGCGCAGGTTGTCGATGGCGTCCTGCACGCCTCCCTTGGCGATGGCCACCGGGTCCTTGCCGTCGCCGCGGAACACGCGCACGCCGATCTCGTTGCCGAGCGTTTCCAGCTGGTCTGCTGCGGCGGGACGATAAACGTCGCAGGCGGCCAGCAGCGGGCTGTGTCCTTCCTGCTTCAGACGGTACGCCAGCTTGGCGGCCGCGGTGGTTTTACCAGAGCCCTGCAGGCCCACCAGCATGATGACGTTGGGGATGCGGCTTGAGAGCACCAGCTTGCTGTCGGTGCGGCCGAGCAGCTCGGTGAGCTCGTCGGTGACGATCTTGATGACGTTTTGCGTCGGGGACAGGGAGTCGAGCACCTCGGCGTCAAGGCAGCGCTCCTTCGTGCGCGCCACGAACTGCTTGACCACCTTGAAGTTGACGTCGGCTTCGAGCATGGCCATGCGAACCTCGCGCATGGCGGAGTTGATGTCGTCCTCGGTCAGGCGGCCCTTGCCGCGCAGGCCCGAGAAGATGCCTTGCAGGCGATCGGAAAGGTTATCGAACATGAAGCGCCTCTTCTTGCGTGTCACGTGTGCTTACAATCTTTTGGATTATAGCCGAAGGGCGGCGGGCGGAAACCTTCGGCCGGCAAAACAGCGAAGCGAGCCCATAAGGGCCCGCTTCGAGGATGCTTAGCGTGCAGATTCGTAAAGCAGGATGCCGTCGCCGTAGTCTTTGGCGACGATCCTGCCAGTGTCCACGAGATGGTTGAGGTACACGACTCCCTGGGTGAGCATGATGTAGCGCTGCATGATGGGGACATCGTCCCAGTCGTCGAACGGAACGTTCCATTTCAGCGTTCGGATGATCTTGTAGCCGGTAAGGTGCGGGATGCGCTCGATGATGCCGGTCGCCTCGTCCAAGCGTTTACGGTGGTGTTCCACTAGCCATGTGAAACGGTCTTCGAAATCATCGCGAATGGGGCCGTGGGAATGGAACAGGTGCTTCACGTGCAGATCGTGCACCTTCTGCATGCTGTCGAAGTATGCCTGCAAACCGTCCTTTTGGTCGGGGAACAACGCAATCGAAGGGCTGATCACGAAGAGCGCATGGTCGCCACCGAACAGGATTCCGTTGCTCGGTTCGTACAGTGCCAGATGACCAGCCGTGTGACCGGGCGTTTCGATGACACGCAGCGTATAACGGCCGACCGTCACCTCGTCGCCGTCGCGCATAAGGCACGAGCGAAGGCGATCGGGGTCGAACATCTGCACCTCGATGCCCAAGCGCGCCGCCACCGAAAGGCTCCCGATCGGCACGCCCTGCCGACGGTACTCGCGACGCAGCGAATCAAGGAACATGCCCGTACGCGTAGCGCACACGGTAGCAGCTTCCGTGGCTCCATAGAGCAGAAAGCCGCCATGGGGCACGACCTGATCGACCAAGCCGGCATGGTCCATGTGCAGGTGCGTGAGAAACCACGTGGCGCAATCGCGGTCAACTTCCAACTTGTCAAGCGCATCGGAGAGCACGGCCGCACCCTCGTCGGTGGGCGCCCCCGTATCAACCACCAGCACGTCGCCGCCGTCTTTCATGACGTAGCAGTTCGTGGCGGACGTGGAGAGGTTTTCGAACGGCACCTCGATCTTGTAAATGTCCGGGTCGGAGAAAACCTGCTCGATAACGGCGCTCATGGCTTGACTCCCCTACTTCGCCTGGCGCTCGTCGAACGCGCCGACAAGGGCGCGGGCGAACTCGTGCGCATCGAAGTCGCGCAGGTCGTCAAGGCCCTCGCCCACGCCGATCTTGATGATGGGCAGCTCAAGCTCGTGGCTGACGGCAAGCGCGATGCCGCCCTTGGCCGTACCGTCGAGCTTCGTGACGATGAGCGCGTCAAGCTCGAGCTCGCGGTTGAACTCGCGCGCCTGCTGCAAGCCGTTCTGACCGGTGGTGGCATCGATGACGAGCACGGTGTAGACGGGCAGCTTCGAGCGCTTGCGCACCACGTTGACCACCTTCGCCAGCTCGCGCATGAGGTCTGCCGAGGTGTGAAGACGGCCGGCCGTGTCGATGAGCACCAGGTCGGCGTCTTCGGCCTCGGCGCGCTCGATGGTGTCGTAGCACACGCTTGCCGGGTCGGCGCCGCGCTCGCGCGTGACCATCTCCACGTCGGCGCGGCGCGCCCACACCTCAAGCTGCTCGATGGCGGCGGCGCGGAACGTGTCGGCGCTGCCCAGGATGACCTTGCGGCCAGCGTCGTGCGCTTCCTTTGACAGCTTGCCCACCGTGGTGGTCTTGCCCGTGCCGTTGATGCCCACGAACAGCACGCACGCCGGGTCGCCGCCGAGGATCTGCTGGCCGCCTTCAGTGAAGGTGTCGGCTATCTGATCGTTGAGCATGTCGAGCACGGCATAGGCATCGGGAAGCGCCTTACGCGTGGCCTGGTCGCGCAGGTTTTCCACGATGTCGCACGCCGCCGCGCCGCCGATGTCGGCCAGGATGAGCGTTTCCTCCAGGCCGTCCCAGAACTCCTCATCAAGGTCGGGACCGCGGTCGAGAAGGACGTTCATCTCCTCCTTGAACTTGTCGCGAGAACGTTGCAGCCCTTGGCTGATGCGGTCGAAAAATCCCATGTTGCTCCCCTTGTGTCGCAAACCGTCGCATGTTGTGCAGCGCCTTTCGGCATCGTTTCCCAACGGAGCGCCGATTGCACCGCGTGTTTCTTTCGGGAAGAAGTATACCCTGCCACCGATGGCAAGGCATCCCAGGCAGCAGGCGAACAAGAATTACACGGGGAAGGTAGAGCGGTAACCGGTTACAACCAGCACGCTTCCAGATACCTTGCCGCCATCCGGAAGGCTCCTCCGATTCCCGGCTTCACCGACAGCCGCAACTGGGATTTCCCGCATACCCGCATACCCGCTCACACCGGAACCCGCAACGTAGCAAAGAAAGCGGCCGCCGGGCCGCTTCCCTACTCCGCGTACTTCAGGGCGTGGTCGAGCTTCTGGCTGATCACCTTGGTGACGCCGTCGGATTGCATGGACACGCCGAAGAGCACGTCGGACATCTCCATGGTGCGGCGCTGGTGCGTGATCATGATGAGCTGCGTGTCGTTGCGGATGGACTGCAGATACGCCGTGAGCCTGCGCAGGTTGCTGTCGTCAAGCGCCGCCTCCACCTCGTCGAGGATATAGAACGGCGCGCTGCGTATGCGGTAGACCGCGAACAGCAGCGCAAGCGCCGTGAGCGACTTCTCACCGCCGGACATGAGCATCATCTTCGTGATGCGTTTGCCCGCCGGCTGCGCGCTGACCTCAACGCCGGTGTTCTCCAGGTCGTCTGGGTCGGTGAGGATGAGCTCGGCCGAGCCGCCCGGGAACAAGGTGGCGAAGATGCTGCGGAAGTTGTCGTTGACCGCGTTGAACGTGCTGACGAAGTCGTCTTTCATGCGCGCATCGATGACGCGGACGATCTTGGCAAGGCTGCGCCGCGCGCCGTCGAGATCGGCCAGCTGGGCCGCCAGGTAATCGTAGCGGCTGCGCAGCTGCTCGTACTCCTGGGCGGCATCGGGGTTGATGGCGCCCATGTTGGCGATGCGGCGGCGTAGCTTGAATGCGCTCTCCTCGGCGGCGCCGCGGTCGTCAAGCTTGGGCAACTCAAGCGCCGTCTCAAGCGGCACGCCCATGTCCTGCACGATGGAGTTGACGGCGGCATCGACGCGCACCTCAAGACGGCCCTTCTCCACGCGGGCGGCGGACAGGCGCGCGTTGACGTCATCGTACGCATCGTGGGCGGCCTTGGCCTGCTCACGCGCGGCGGTGACCTGCGCATGCAGGCCCGCCGACGAATCTTGCGCCTGCTGAGCCTGCTGCTCAAGGTCGTGCGTCCAACGACGGGCGCTTGCGGTGAGCTCCTCGAACACCGCCAGAAGCGGCGCGATGCGGCGCTGCGCCACGATCTTGCGTGCCAGCTGGTTTCGCAGCTCGTCCTCGGCGGCATCCACCGCTGCCACATCGCGCCCGCGAGCGTCCACGATGCGCGCGGTGTAAGTATCACGTTCTCGGAGGGTGGCTGCCGAAAGCTTGGCCTCCGACAGGCCGTCGCGCAGCTGCGCCGCCTCCTTGCGAAGCGGCACCACCTTCGCCTCGAGCTCCTCGCATCGCGCGGCACGGGCTTGCGCGGCTTGCGCCAAGTCGGCCAGCTGCGCCTCCAGCTTGTCCACGGTAGGGCGCGCCTCGGCCACGGTTTTGTCCGCCTGCTGACGCTGACGCTCCACATCGGCGAACTCGCGGCGCGTTGATGCCAGAGCATCGGCTGCGCGCTTGGCCTCAGCCGATGCCGACTGAGCCGTCCCTCGACGCTCGGCAAGCTGCTGGGAGAGCCGCAGGCTTTCGGCCTGGGCGGCGCGCAACGCCTCTTCCGCCCGGCGCTCGACCTGCTCGGCTCCCCTATGCTGTTCGGACGCGCCGTCAAGCGATGCACGCAGCTCGTCGAGCTGGCGCGCACGTGCCAGCGCGCCCTCGGCGCCGGCATCCACCGTGCCCACCGTCAGCTTGCCGCTAGGCCAGGCGATGCACCCATCGGCCGCAACGAATCGAACGGGCGCTGCCGCGGCATCCTGCAAGCGCGCAGCCTGAGCTCGACATGCCGCTTCGAACGTGTCGCAAACCACCACGTCGCCGAGCAGCGCCTCGACCGTAGGAGCCGCCTGCTCGGGATATTCCAGCATGTCCACCAACGCCTTGCCGCCGCAGGCCTGCGCAGCTTGACGCGCGGGGACGCCGGGACGCATGCCGCCGGCAGGGAGCAGCGAAACCTGGCCATCGCGGCCGCTTTCCAGCACGTCGCCCGCAAGGCCCGCAGCCGCCTGAATCGAAGGAATCATGAGCGCCTCGGCATCGCCGGAAAGCAGATGCTCCACAAGCGCCTCGAAGCCCTGCGGCGCACGCACGGCGCGGGCCAGCGGCTCAAGCTGCTGGCCGGATATGCGCGCATGCTCGATAAGCCATGCGCGGGCAGGCCCGGCAGCGGCCGATGCGCACTCTACCTCTTCAAGCGCGGAAATACGGCTTTCAAGCAAGGTGACCTGGCGATGCGCCTGGTCGAGCGCGGCACGGGCTGCGTCGCGCTCCTTGATGGCGGCGGCAACGGCGCCGCGCGCCTGCGATTCGGCCTGCTGGCACTCATCGAGCAAGCGCTGGGCGGCCGCGCGGGCGTCCTCGAGCTTTTGAGCCTGCTCCTCGGCATGGCCGAGCGCCAGCTCAAGCTCCTTGGCGCGCCCTTCCACCAACTTGGCGTGCGCCAGGCCGTTGGCGAGGGGCTCCTGCGTCTGCGTCAAACGGCGGCGAGCATCCTCGGTTGCGCGGTCGTCGAGGCGTCGTTGGCGCTTCAGCTCCTCGAGCTCATCTTCCACGCTGCGGCGGGCCTGGGGGTTCTCGCGGCGGGAGGTATCAAGACGCTCGACGGCGGCCTGCGCGGCGGCAAGGTCGCGGCGCACGGCTTCAAGCTGCGCCGCCGCCTGCTCGCGCTCGGCCACGGCCTCGGCGCGCTTGGCGCGACCCGACTCCAGCTGCACACGCACATCGGCTTCGAGGCTTTGCGCCCCGCGGCGCTTCTCATGCAGCAGCAGCACCTGAAAAAGGAGTAAATGCTTTGGAAGCCTTGATCCAAGTGTTTAACGGAATCAACGCTCTACGCTTGCAATTGCCAAAAGATGTCAATATCCACGGTATCATCACAGATGGTGGCGTAGCGGCAAATGTTATCCCAGAATATGCTGCAGGAAGATTTTATTTGAGAGCAAGCAATCGACCAACATTGGATGAAGTATACAAAAAAGTGGAAAATATCGTTAAAGGGGCAGCATTGAGTACAGGAGCAACTT
>CALEWN010000223.1 GCA_937925385.1 uncultured Senegalimassilia sp. | reverse complement strand
CGTGTTCGCAGCGGAGATGACCAATATCGTCCTGGAATTCGACGAGCGGGTGATGAATCCCGTTATCGACAAATTCGGCTTGGATGCGCTTGTGTTCAAGCAAGAGGGCGCGATGATGCAAGCGCATGTGAAGGCACCGTTGTCGCCGCAGTTCTTCGGTTGGCTGTTGCAGTTGACGCCTTGGGCGAAGATCGCTTCGCCCACGAGCGCACAGCAGCGGTATACGGAATGGCTGAAGGACACGCTGGATATGTACGCGGAGGATTAGCAATGACCGATAGCGCACGTTTACAGGAAGCAATGGACCGTTTGAACCCCGAGCAGCTTCAGGCCGTTGAGCACCTTGATGGGCCGCTTTTGGTTATCGCCGGTCCGGGAACGGGGAAAACGCAGCTGCTAAGCCTGCGCGCTGCGAACATATTGGCGAAGCGCGATGTTTCGCCAAGCAATATCTTATGCTTGACGTATACCGAAGCCGGTGCCGAAGCCATGCGCAAGCGCCTTATCGAGTTGGTGGGGCGTGATGCGTACGGCATTCAGGTATGCACGTTCCACGGGTTCGCGAATGCTGCGCGCACGCTGTATCCAGATGCGTTTTCGCGAGCGGCTTCCGACAAGCTGGTCACGGGATTGCGTCAGATGGAGATCATGGACGGGCTGCTTCAGCGGCGTTCATTTCGTCAGCCGCTTTCCGGCGTTTACCAGGGGGTGGCCAGGTATACGCGTGAGATGCTCGCATTCGTTTCGAAGGTGAAACGTAGCGGCGTGTCGTACGGGCAGCTGGCTGCGATTGCGCAGCAGAACCTGCAGGCGGCCGATTGGTTGGAGCGGAATTCCCCGCTGTGCGATTTGGCGGCGCAGCGAGCAGGCGTTGCGGTTGCGGAGCGATTCGAAGAAGAGGTATTCCGTGCCTATTCCGAGGCTCCGCTTGAGGTCAAACGCGCGATAGCCACAACGCCTGGCGTGTATGTTCCGTTCGTCGAGCAGCTCTACGAAACGGTGATGCGCACCGAACTTGTCAACGAAGAGGGCAAAACGCCTGGTTTTCGCAAGGTGCGCGACGAGTTCTTTAGTGGCACGAACAAGGATGGCCGTTTCTTCAAAGTGCGTAAGCAAAGCGAGAAGCTGGCGGCGGCGTGCGAGGTTGCTCGTCGATACCAGGCGGTGCTTGACGAACAGGGGCTGTACGACTACGACGATATGATTTTCGATTTCGTTCACGCTGTAGAGGAAAACCCTTCCCTCCGTCAAACCTTGCAGGACCGTTACGCTTACATCCAGGTCGACGAATTTCAAGACACCAATGGCGCCCAGATGCGCATCGTCGAGCTTTTGTGCGAAGGTTTGGAACAGCCCAACGTTATGGCTGTCGGCGATGACGACCAGGCCATCATGCGTTTCCAGGGTGCAACCATCGAGTGCATCAACCAGTTCGCTGATCGCTACAAGCCTTGCAACGTGGTTTTGCGTACGAACTATCGGTCCACTCCGGCTATTGTCGACCTGGGACAAAAGGTTGCGTGCCAGGTTGAACGACGTTTGGGCGCTAGCGAAGGCAAGCAGATCGTTGCGAATCGGGCGCAAGGCGACCAGCTGACGTTTTCCGAAACGGTTTACGAGACGCATGCGGAGGAATATCGGGCGATCGCGCGTAGCATCCGCGAGCACATGGATTTCGGCTATGCGGAATCGTGCGGAGACGCTGACCAGGCGATTGTCGTGATAGCCCCGAAGCATGCGACGCTGCGGGCTCTTATCCCGTATCTGGTTGCGGAGGATGTCCCCTTCTCGTACAAGCAAACGCAGGATGCGCTCACGGCTGAATGCATGCAGGCGGTGCTTGCCGGCATTCGATGCGTTGCGGCGTTGTCGCAAGGGCGCGAGCAGCTGTGCGATGGCTATTTGCCTCAGGTTGTGGCCGCACCGGAGTTCGGCGGCTGTCATGAATCGTCGGTGACCTTCGCACTGTGGGCGCGGCGGGAGCATCACGGGCACTGGCTGCGCGCGATGGGGGAATCGTCGAATGCGCGCATCAAGGGTTTGCATGACGATTTGATGAGGTGGGCGGCGAAGGCTCCGTGCGCACCGGTTCGCGAGCTTTTGCTCGAAATCGCGGCAAAGCCCTTGTCGTATTATCGTCGCCTGAACGAAGTGGATCCGCTGGCATCCGCGGAGTTCAACGCCGGCATGCGCGCGTTGCTGCGCTTTGCCGAGGGTGAGCTGGATGTCGCGGGTCGTTGCGGGACCGCGCTTCGCCTGGCGGATGTGGTCGACCGTCTTGATGCTGCCGAGCGGTATAAGGTCGCCATCGATGCGAGCTTGAGCTTGGGAAAGCCCGGCGCTGTGCGCCTGACCAGCGCGCATAGCTCGAAGGGTTTGGAGTTTGATTGCGTGTACTTGGCGGATGCCGATGACGGCACGTGGCATAAAGGCGCAGCAAGCGGTGGACTGTATCCGGACAACCTGCTGATCGGCGATGCGAAGGACGAAGACGATGCGCGCCGCCTGCTGTTCGTCGCCCTGACCAGGGCTCGGCGTCATCTGCTGTTGTTCCGTGCTGCAGGTCAGACGCTGCAAGAGCTTGTCGGCGAGGTGTCGACCGACAACGTGCCTCCGGAGCCCGAGTGCCAGGATGCGGC
>CALEWN010000222.1 GCA_937925385.1 uncultured Senegalimassilia sp. | reverse complement strand
TTCCCTACGCATCGAGGTTGCCGACGATCGGCTCACGCTCAAAGGGCTGATCATGCTGTATGAGAAGAATCGGAAAGCAAAGTAGGTTACCCCGTATTGCGTTCGCACAATGTGGAACCATGCGACTCGCATCGGCAACTTCACCTTGCCAGCCCGGCGTTTGCCGGGCTATTTTCGCGATTCGGATTAGCCTCATGTAACAATGTTGCGCATACTATAGTTTGCCCTGGCTATCAAATTTTTCTAATGGTATCATTCGAATGTTTGAATCAAGGCGGATGAAGAGGCCGAAGCCGCGCCGTCTATTGGAATCGAAAGGAAACCAGCTCCGTGTTCAATAAACGGTTGATATCGATGGTGCCGCAGGCTTTGAGGTATATCGCACGCAACGTGGCGGCGCAATGGGTGGCGCTCGTTGCGAACATCGTCCTTATGCTTCTTATCGGCTTGTTCCTTCAGCGGCTGTTCGACGGCGCCGCCGTCGATGGTTGGGTTGCGATGCTTGCGTGCGCTGGCGTTGCCGTCATCGCGGTGCGCATGGTGTGCTTGACCTTCGCGCAGCGCATGGGGGTTGCTGCGGCGATGACCGCGAAACGCTCGGTTCCCAGGCAGGTGTATGACAAGCTGGTGCGAATGGGCCCCGGCTATTCTGAGCAAATCGCCACAAGCGAGGCAGTTCAGGTAAGCGTTGAGGGTTGCGAGCAGCTGGAAAGCTATTTCGGGCAATATCTTCCGCAGCTGTTCTATGCCGTGTTGGCACCGCTTACGGTGTTCGCGTTCCTGGCGCCGCTTTGCCTGCCTGCCGCCATCGCCCTGTTGGTTTGCGTGCCGCTGATTCCAATCTCCATCGTGGCGGTGCAGAAGATCGCCAAGCGCGTCATGGGCAGGTATTGGGGAGCCTACACCGATCTTGGCGGGGCGTTCCTTGAGAACCTGCAGGGTTTGACCACCTTGAAGATTTATCAGGCCGACGAGGCGTGCCATCGTAAGATGAACGAGCAGGCCGAGACCTTCCGCCGAGCCACGATGCGCCTGCTCACCATGCAGCTCAACTCCATCACCGTGATGGACGTGTTCGCCTTCGGCGGCGCGGCTGTGGGCATCATCGCGGCGATGGTGCAGTTCGCCAACGGCCAAGTCCCCTTCTATGCGGCGTTTTGCGTGGTGTTCCTGTCGGCGGAGTTCTTCATCCCCATGCGTACGTTGGGGTCGTTTTTCCATACGGCCATGAACGGCATGGCGGTTGCCGAGAAGATGTTCGCCATCCTGGATGCGTCCGAGCCCGAGCAGGGGACGCGCAGCGTCGATCCCGAACATGCGGGCATCGTTGTGCGCGATGTGACGTATTCCTATGATGGGCAGCGCACGGTGCTCGATCATGTCGATTTCGCCGCCCCTGCCGGAAGCTTCACCGGCATCGTGGGTGAGAGCGGTTCGGGCAAATCAACGTTGGCCGGTATTTTGTGCGGGCGCAATCTAGGATTTACGGGCGACGTGGAGATCGGCGGCGTGCCGCTTGGGCAGGTTTCCCGCGAAAGCATGGCGCAAACGGTCACCGTCGTCCCGTTCTCCAGTTACCTGTTCTCCGGAACGGTGCGCTCGAACCTGCTGATGGCGCGCCCTGAGGCAACCGATGACGAGCTTTGGGACGTTTTGAGCCGTTGCCGCATCGACGGGTTCGTTCGCGCATCCGGCGGGCTTGATGCGCCCGTGTCCGAGCAGGGCGGCAACCTCTCCGGCGGTCAGCGCCAGCGTTTGGCGCTTGCCCGCGCGCTTTTGCACGATACGCCCATCTACATCTTCGATGAGGCAACGTCGAACGTGGACGCGGACAGCGAGCTGGCCATCATCGGCGTCATCCACGAGCTGGCGAAAAGCCGCACCGTCATCATGATCTCGCACCGCTTGGCGTCCGTTGCCGAAGCCGACCGCATCTTCGTGCTGGCGAACGGTCGTGTGGCCGAGAGCGGTTCGCACGAGCAGCTGTGCGGTGCTTGCGGGGCGTACGCGAAGCTGTGGGGCCAGCAGATGGAGCTCGAGGCGTTCGCGTCGCGGGCCGAGCAGCGTGCGGCCAACGTTGGCGAAGCCGATGATGCGCCGTGCGTGGGAGCCGAAGCTGCAGGTGCGGATACCCGCGCCCCCCAGACGCGTCGGTCCAATATCTCGATCATGTGCCGTATGGTGAAGCTTGTCAAACCGCTCGTGCCGGTCATGGTCGCAGCGGTCGCCTTGGGCGTCGTCGGCTTCTTGTGCGCCATCTTCCTTACGGTGGGCGCAGCTTTGGTGATCACAGGAATCGCCGGATTCGAACCGGCGCTCGGTTTGGGCGCGGGCATCGTGATGGTCGTCGCCTGCGGCCTTTTGCGCGGCCCCTTGCATTATGGCGAGCAGATGTGCAACCACTATCTGGCGTTTCGCATCTTGGCCCTTGTCCGCGACCGCGTGTTCGGCAAGCTGCGCATGCTTGCACCGGCGAAGCTCGAGGGCCGCAGCAAGGGCGATTTGGTGTCGCTTGTGACCTCGGACGTCGAGCTGCTCGAGGTGTTCTACGCGCATACCCTCTCCCCGGTGCTCATCGCCGTGCTGGTCTGCGCCGTCATGATCGCCTTCATCGGCAGCATCTGCTGGCAGCTGGCCAT
>CALEWN010000221.1 GCA_937925385.1 uncultured Senegalimassilia sp. | reverse complement strand
TCCCTACACGACGCTCTTCCGATCTTGGAAAGCCTGATCCCGGCCCTGGAAGCCGCCACCTCCGGCGCTCCGCTGCCAGAGCATGTCCGTGCTGTGGAAGCCCCTGGCATTGAGCGGGTCAAGCTCATCGACGCAACCCCCATCGGCATCAATGTGCGCTCCACGGTGGCAACCTATGCCGGTGTCCACGATGAGCTGCGCAAGATCTACGCCCGCTCCCCCGATGCCAAGGCCGCCGGCTACAAGGCGGGCGACTTCTCCTACAACACCGGCAGCCTGCGCTGTCCGGTCTGTGATGGCACCGGGGTCATTGACCTGGATGTACAGTTCCTGCCCGATGTGGAGATCCCCTGCCCGGAATGCAGGGGTTCCCGCTACGCCCGGGAAGCTGACCGGGTGCGCCACACCGCCCCGGACGGACAGAGCTACTCCCTCCCCGATCTGATGGAAAAGGACATCAACTCCGCCCTGCCCCTCTGCGCCGGCTGGAAAACGGTCAGCCAGCGCCTTTCGGTGCTGCGGGATCTGGGCCTGGGCTACCTCACCCTGGGGGAAGCCACTCCCAGTCTGTCCGGCGGTGAGGCCCAGCGGCTCAAGCTCGCCAGCGAAATGGGCCGGGGTCAGGCAGACACCGTCTTTGTCTTTGATGAGCCCACCATCGGCCTGCATCCGCTGGATGTCAGGACTCTGCTGGACGTGTTCCAGACCCTCATCGAAAAGGGCGCCACCGTGGTGGTGATCGAGCACGACCTGGATTTCATCCGCAACGCCGACTACGTGGTGGACATGGGTCCGGGCGGCGGCCAAGCGGGCGGACGCGTGGTGGCGCACGGAACCCCGGCGCAAATCGCTCAAAACCCCGCCAGCCTGACGGGCAGCTATCTATAGAAGGGAAACGCCGCGGTTTGCGCAATGCAAAGGTACTTTCCTGCACCGTGGTTTTGAGGGCGATCAGAGCGCTCCCAAAACCACGGCAAACGCGAGCAGCACCGCCAAGAACGCAATGTTCCAGGCAGTGAACACAAGCAGATAGCGCCCGCGGATGCCGGGGCGGCCCACCATGACCGCCTTGAACGTGATAAGGCTTGCCATGGACGCGATGAGCGTGCCCAAACCGCCCAGGTTCGTGCCCACGATCAGCGCCTGCCACTGATCGGTGAACCCCGAAAGCAGCACCGCGGCCGGCACGTTGCTGATAACCTGGCTGCCCCCTACCGCGGCAAGCAGCGCGTTGCCGCCCACCGCTGCGGAAAGCGCCTCGTGCAGCACCGGAAGGCGACCCATGTTCCCCACGAACACGAACAGGACCGCAAAAGTGGCCAACAGCCCCCAATCGACGCGCCGCAACAAGCTTGCATCGGCAAGCGAAACGCCCACCAGCACCAACGCCAGCAACACGCGAACATCCAGCACGCCCAAAACCGCAGCCAAGCAGCACGCGAACAAAACGCCATACACCGCCAACCGTTTTCGTGAGCGGGCGGAGCAGCCGGCGAACGCATCGACGCCGCCGTTGCCGCGCACTTCGCCGCCTCGAAAGCACAGCGCGCATACAAGTGCCAACAGCAAGCCCGACGCAGCGGTATACGGCCCCATGAGCTGCAGAAACTCCCCGACGCTCATGCCCGAGGCCGTGAACAAATACAGATTCTGCGGGTTACCCACGGGCGTGAACATGCTGCCCAGGTTCGCCGCGATGGTCATGAGCGTGGCCACCAGGCACACGCGCCCCTCCATGCCCGCACGGCGCAAAACCACCAAAGCCAGCGGCACGAACGTGATGAGCGCGACGTCGTTGGTCACCGCCATGCTGGCAAAGAATGCAAGCCCGACCAGCACGCCAGCAACAGCGCGCTGCGTTCGAGCACGCGCGACCAGCCACGCCCCCGCGGCATCCAGAACGCCAAGCGAGCGGAATCCCGCCACCACCGCCATCAGACAGAACAGCAGCGCCAGCGTATGCCAATCAACGTACACGGCATATCCGGCATCGGGCGGAACTAGGGCGCACGACGCCAAAGCCGCCGCAAAAGCAACGACCAGCACGGTCTCACGCGCCGCAAAAGCCCGAATCGCACGCACAACCGACCGAAGCGATATGTTTCCCATCTTAATCATGAGATGCAAGGGTATCACGTTGCCTTCGAGCGCAACGGGCAAACCTCCCGTCGCATTATCGCGATTCCGTCAGCATTTCGCCGATTGAAACATGACCCCGTTATGCTAGATAACCGTACGCGCTAAGCGCAGTACGGCAATACCGTCCCAAAGGTGGTTCCAACGCATGTTATTCGCCAAGATCAAGCAGCATTACGAGGCCGTGGTGGCCGTATGCTGCTTCCTGATATTGTTCACGAACGTGGGCCTGCCCTCCACGTCGTTTTCCGTATACCAGCCCTACCTGGTCGATCTGCCGGGCGTCGGGCATTCGGGCGGGTCGATCATCGTGTCGGTGCGCACGTTCGTGTCGCTTCTGGCCATGCTCGTGGTTGGACGCTACTATGACCTGGTCGATTGCCGCATCGGCGCGTTTTTGGCAACGCTGTGCGTCAGCGCCGGATTCGCGCTGTACTCGCTTGCCGGTAGCAACTTCGGCATGCTGTGCGGCGCCTCGGCGCTGACGGGCCTGGGCTACGGCTTCGGCGGCATGATCGCCTCGACCATGCTGATCAACCGATGGTTCCGGGCGAACGTGGCCACTGTGGCCGGCGTCGCCGCGGTGGGCTCGGGCGTGGCGGCCATCGTCATCCCAAATGCGGCGGTGGCGCTCATCAGCGCCTTCGACCTGCAAACCGCATTCAGAGCAGAAGCGGCGTTGGCCCTGGTCATCGGCGTGACCGTGTTCGCTCTGCTGCGAAACGACCCACGCGACATGGGCCTTACCCCCTACGAGGGAAGCCCGAAGGCGGTGAAACGCGAGCAAGAGAAGAGCGCCCAGCAGCTTGAACGCGTTAGGAAACGCCACGTCAACCGCGATCTTTCCCCGCGCACCATGCCGCTTCTGTTCCTGGCCATGATCATCATCGGCAGCGTGTCGGTCGGCGGCGGCAACTACCTGGCCGTGCTGTTCACCTCCGAAGGCTTCTCCGCCGAGCATGCCGCCACGCTCGTGGCCGTCAACGGCGCGTGCCTAACGGTGGCGAAGCTGGTCAGCGGCATGGCGTTCGACCGCTTCGGCACAAAACGCGGTTCGGCGGTCTTCTTCGCCCTGTATATCGCCGGCACGGCGGTGCTGTGCCTGTCCGACATGGGCAACACCGGGCTTGCCGGGCTGGGCGTGCTCATGTTCGGCATCGGCATGTCGCTGGGCACCGTAGGCATTTCGGTATGGTCGATCGAGCTAGCGCCGCGCGGCAAGGAAACGCGCACCATCAAGAACTTCCAGGTGTGCTACGCGCTGGGCGGATTCATCTTCACCTTCCTGCCGGGCTTTTTGACCGAGGCGTTCGGCACCTACCTGGTGTCATACGCGGCGCTACTAGTCATGCTCGTGGCGGCCGCCATCATCGTGATCGGCGTCTACACCGCAACCGACAAACGAGCGAACGCGTAAGGCCACGTGCCGGTTTACGCAATCGCCAGCGCCATGGAGCCGCATTGCTCGTAGAGGTACTTGAACCAGTCGTAGTTGACGGTCACGTAGCCCTGCGTGGGATCCATGATGCACGCCCAGTGACCCTCCGCGCCAAGCAGCACCACGCAATGCTCCAGGTCATAGAAGGAATTTGCCTCCAGGGGCTCGTCGAAGCACGGGTCCTCGAAGTCGAGCGTGGTCCACACGAGCACTGGGGTTCCAGACGACGCCTTGCTGGCAAGCTCGTCGAAATCGGTGCCGGTGAGGTTGGCGAAGCGCTCGCTTGCGCCATCTTCCTCCAGGTATGCGTTGCCCGCCGCCATGATGGCAGGCGGCATGCCTTCGCCCGCCCAATAGGGATCGCCCCAAAACGCCGAAGCGTAATCGTCGCCCTCCACATCGAAGGGCAGCTGATTCGCCACGACGGAATCGGGGTCGGCGTCGTGGCCCATGGCCTGCAACACTGCGGCAAGCGAATACACCTCGCACCCCGCCGGCATGCTGGGGTACTGGAACAGCTCGGGCACGTTCGCGCTTGTGCCGCTCAAACCGGTGAAGCCGGCCATCTGCATCACATTTGCGCGGCCGAAACCGTCCATGGGCTCCTGACCCATCGCGCCAAGGGCGTCGCGGCGATTACGGGAGAACCCCTCGGCATCGTCGGGGCGCATGCCGGGAGTAACGAATTCAGCAGGCTCGGCATCCGGAGACTGCTGCGTTTCCGCTGAGTCATCGCCGTCTCAAGCGTTTGGGCCTCCAGGGTTTCTTGCGGAGCGCCCTGATTGTCGCCGTCATCGCCGCTTACGCCGGCGTGACCATGAGTCGCCAAAACGCCAACGATTAAGACAGCGGCGAGCACAGCAGCCACAACCGCAAGCGAACGCCTGCGCGCGAACCAGCCGCTACCGCCGATCACCGCGCCGCCGCCACTGATGAACGCGCCATTATGCGCAACAGAGATTGCGCCCGCGCTATGCCGCGCCCCGCCATGAGAACGAACAGGGCATGGAACCGACACCCGCGCATGGCGTCCTTGCGAGGACGCGTGCTTCTCAGCATAAATGTCGATAGGTTCTCCCATCACCACGTTCTTCCTAGATTTGCCCGCGCGCAAAAGCGCGGTTTCCGTTCGTTTTCGAACATGGTAACCGCGATAGCTGAAGCATTCCTGAAAGCCAAAAAACGCTGCCTGCCCAATGGACAAGCAGCGTCTTCAACATGAATGCCAAGCTGACCAAAGCCCGCGCAACCCATCCGCGCGCAGCGCGACCTCGGCGTTATTCCCCGAACAGCTCCAAGGCTTCCTTCACGATAGGATCATCGGGCTTGATGTCGGCGACGTTGTGCATGGTGCACGTTGCCGTCAGGCACACTTTCCCGGCTTCGTTTTTCACCACCACTTCGGCAACGCACGAAGAGCGCCCAAAATGCACATTGCTGGCCTCGAGCACCAGCTTCTCCCCGATGGCGACGCCGCGAACGAAGTTCACGTTGGCGCACTGGGTGACGGCGTGCTTGCCGTACGACCAGGTGACAGTGGAGCCCACTACATCGATGATGGCCATAAGAAAGCCCCCGAACGTACCGCCGCCGGTGTTCGTGGCGTTCTCGGGCACCGTTACCGTGCTTCGCGTGAAGCCCGGCTCAATGACCTCGGGGTTCATATCGTTGATGAACGCGCGATTGCGCTCGTACAGCATACGCAGGCTGGTACGGACATAGTCCTTCATGGGTCCTTCGGGTGCCGTCATTGCCGCCTCCTTCGTTTTGTGCGCCCGCACAAGCGCGTCGGCGCCGCATGCGAACGCGATGGAATGCCTGCCGCCGCACCGCAAAACGCAACGCGCGTTCAGCCCCAGCGGCAGGCGGTTAGCGCTTTACGCTTTGTGTTCTGCAGCCAGCTTGCGCTGCTTCTCGGCGAAATGCTCTTTCGTCACGATCTTCGTGATGAACGTGCCCTCCGAGATGGTGTCGCCAAGCTCGTCGGTGGCGATGACGTGCCAGAACTGCTTGCGCCCGCCGTACGAGGGCTCTTCGTGCTCAAGCTCGGCAACGCCGGTGATGACGCCGTCTTTGCGCGCCTTCTTGTGACGGATGGTGGTTTCCAGGCCGAAAATAAGCTCCTTGTCGAAGTCCGTCAGCTCCTCGGCCGCGCGCGATGCACACGATTCCAGCAACGCGATAGTGGCGCCGCCGTGCAAAAACCCATGCGGCTGATAGATTTCCGGACGCACGGGCATGCGCATTTCCACGCGGTTCTTCTCAACGCTGATGGTGGTGATGCCCAAGGTATCGAGCAACGTCATAAGCTTCCTCCTGATAACGAAACGGGGCCGCACACAAGCGCGGCCCCCAACCTTAACTTGGTTTGTGAATAAGTATACGGTTACGAAGATCCCTCTTCGCCGGGCAAATCATCAGGCGTGTCCGCCGCATGCCGCGCCTGCGCGGTAGTCGCCGGCTCAAAAGGCACGGTAGGCTGCCCTGGCGTGCTCGCAACCCGGACAGAAGTCTCGGTTCGCTCCCCTTCCGCAGGCGCACCGCCTTCAGGAAAAGGCACGGTCTGAGCAGCAGGTGAAGCCGCAATCCCCTCCGCAAAAGGCACCGTATCGGCGGCAGGCACGGGCGTTTCGCCCTCCGCAAAAGGCACCGTCTGGGCAGCGGCGTTCGCTATCGCTGCACCGCCCGCTGCGACCCCACCAGTTTCCACCGGCACCGCACCCGCGACCGGCTTACCGCCAGGCGTCGCATGTGCACCAGCCGCACCCGCCATGCGCGAGCGCAACGCAGCCGCGCGCTTGAACCGCGCCGCATCGGCACGCGCCTCTTCCTCCAAGCGCGCCGCCGTAGCAGCCGTGCCGGCGACGGCACCCATATCCTGATCGTACGCCGCCTGCTTCACGTCGCCCTTGAACGCCTTCGTGGTGTTGATGAGCACGGCACCGATGATGAACGGCATCCAGAATACGATGCCGCGGTACACCAGGCCGATTGCCGTACCCGCCGCCGCCGACTCGCCGAAGCTGGTGAACGCCACCACGACGGCGGCCTCGACCACGCCCACGCCCTGCGGCGTGACCGAGATCATGGCGAACAGCGTGGCCACCACATAGCCGCACACCAGCGCCGGTGCCGTGTCGACGCCGAACCCGATACCCACCAGCGTAAAGCACGAAAGCTCGCACAAGCTGGCGATCAGCGAGCACCCGTACGCCTGAAGCGTGGGTTTGGGGCTGTGGCCGATCATGCCGGCGGCCTCGGAAAACGCCTGCGCGATACGCTCGGCCCACGGTTCAAGCGGCTTTTTGCGCACGCGCGCGACCACCTTGCGGCTCACGCGTTCGGCGGGCCGTAAAAGGCGCATAAGCAAATCGGGCTTTTTGTGCGCCAGGATAAGCAGCGCCACCATAGTTCCCACCAGGCACAACACCACCATGCCCATAAGGAACCACACAGGAGACAGCCCCACGGTGACCGCCAGGAACACGAACGCGCACACCATGAGCGTGGAGAACGCGCCATCGATGGTGATCTGCATGAGCAGCGCCGCACCCGTGGCCTTGCCAGCGGGAATGCCGCGCCGTCGCGCGTCGTCGACCACCAACGTGGTGCCCGCCAGGTTCATGGATGGCGCGATGGTGTTCATGAAAAACGTGCCAAAGACCAGCGGCAACGTAGATTTCGGCTCCATACGCTCGCCCACGGCGGCGAAGCTGCGCGAATAGGCGAAGCTTTGCGCGAAGTACTTCCCCAGCTGCGTAAGGATGGCCGCGACCAGCGGCAGGGGGCTTCCCTGCTTCATAGTCTCGCCCAGCTCCACCAGCTGGTCGCCGCGCAAAAACACCACCGCAAGCACGATGATGAGCACCACGCCCATGAAAAGGTTCTTGACGTTGAATTTCATGCAGCCGCCTAACGTTGGCCCGCGATGTCGTTGCAGCTCAGGAACTCGCGCAAATCGGTATGCATCAGGAAATCGAGCTCGGCCTTGCCGCGTTCATCAAGGTCGGGTTCCACGAACAGGAAACCGTAGCAGCCGAACGTGGGCACATCGAACTCGCGCAGCTCCAAAACCCTATCGAAGCGCTCGGAGAACGCCGGATAATCGAACTCCTCGTTCCCCGTCACGCCCTCCGGCGGGTTAAGCAGCGACATGGTATACACATGGTCGCCCGCATACGCGAACGCCGCGTTGTAATCGGGCAGCTTGTCGGTCAAAAACGCCTCATACGTGCGGAAACCATAGGCGTGCTGAGCAACGTCGGTGCCGCCCAAACCGGCGAATCGCAAGGGGTTGAACTCGATAGGGCGGATGACGCCGCTACCCTGCTCGTCCACGCGCACTTCCACGTGAACCGGGAAGTTTCGCGCTCCCACCAGGTCGTTCACGCGCGAAAGCCACTCTTCAAAAGCGGGCGCCTTCTCGCGCACGATGGCCGCCGAGGTGGTGTACATGCGATCGGACGTATCATCAGGACCGGCAAAATCATGACGCAGAACGTTGAGCACGTGCGCCGTGCCCTGCTCGTCGAAAAACGCGTCTAGGGCATATTCCTGCCCCGTGATGAACTGCTCCAGGATGAAATCGCTGCCGGCAACAACGCTGTCGGGGTACATGTCCGCCCACGCAGCAGCGTTCGACGCGAAATCGGCAAGCGCCTCGTCCCAATCGGCACGGCAGCGCACCGTGTGCACGCCCATGCTGCAGAACCCGCGGGCGGGTTTCACCACGAACGGCATATGCGGCTCAAGCTCGGCGAAGTCAAGTTCCCCCAGCTCATCAGCAGTGCATGAGCGGAAGAAAAGCCTTCGTCCATCTGTGCCAGAAGCTTGCGCATGGCAACCTTGTCCTTGAACACACTGATGGCGTGCGTAAGGCCAGGATTGTCCGCATGCGCGCAGATCCACTCGAGCGTGTTCTCAGAGTTGGTGTACACGCGCTCGCCCGCGGAAAGGCGCGAGGCCGCCTCGGCCTCATCGACCAGGTGCAACGCGCGCCCAGACGCAAAAGCCGTGCGCTCGGAAAACGCATTGCGAAGCACGGGGTGTTGCGAAGACTCAAGCCATTCCAATAACTGCGGCGAAGCATACGGTTCGTCAAGAATGACCATGGCAACCCCCTTCTCTAGCGGCCAACGCAAGCGCGGCCCTCTATGCATAATAAGGAAGTATACCCCCTCAGACGCACCGCCGTATCACCACGGCCAAGCCCTCACGCAAAGAGTATGCTGCAAGCAGCCCCTTGCGGAGCGCGATATACTGCTGCGCAGAACAATCGATTCGGATAAGGGGGCATCAGTGCACGGCAATATCCCAGATGCGGTGGACCATGCGCTGCGCAGCCCTCGCTCCCTGGCGCCGTTGGTGCTGGTCATGGGCTTTTTAGGCGCCACGGCGCGCTACGCCCTGGAGATGCTTTTGCCTGTGCAGCACGGATTCCCCGTCGCCACGCTCGCGGTGAACATATTCGGTTGTTTCACGTTGGAGATCGTCAATCAATTCGTCGCACGGCGCACAAGCCTGCCGGCGCCGTTGGTGAAGTCGATGGGCATCGGGCTTATCGGGGCGTTCACCACCATCGCCGCGCTTTCCACCGAGAATCTGGCGCTTTTGCAGCAGGAGCGTTTCGGCATGTTCGCGTTGTATCTGAGCATCACCGTGTTCGCCACGTTCGGAGCCGCCTACGCGGGGAAGCGTGCGGCCGATGCCATGGGACCGCATTATAGCGCGCATCACCAAGTCGCGGCCCCGTGCAACAGTGCACAACACCAGGTCGCAGCCCCGTGCGACCCTTCGCAGAACGAAGACGATGCGCAATGAGCCCGATGACGTTGATCATGGTCGGCCTGGGCGGAGCGGCCGGAGCGCTATGCCGCCACAGGGCGCTTTCGTTCATGAAGCCCCGCTCGAACAGCTGGTTTCCCTGGCCCACGCTGCTGGTGAACTTTGCATCATGCACCGTCGCCGGGGCGGCGCTTGCGGGAGCCACCGCGCTTGGGCAAACCGCC
>CALEWN010000220.1 GCA_937925385.1 uncultured Senegalimassilia sp. | reverse complement strand
TGACCACGACCGATCGGGATCATGGAGTCGACAGCCAGGATGCCGGTCTGCATAGGCTCGTGAACGGGCTTACGATGAATAACGCCCGGAGCCTTGAACTCGACCGGGCGGGTGCCCTCGGCCTTGATCTCGCCCTTACCGTCAAGCGGCATGCCCAGCGGGTTCACGACACGGCCGAGCAGAGCCTTGCCGGACGGAACCTCGACCAGACGACCGGTGGTCTTAACCGCGTCGTTTTCCTTGATTGCTGCGACATCGCCCAGCAAAACGGCGCCCACTTCATCCTCTTCGAGGTTCTGTGCCATACCGTAGACAACCTGGCCGGTAGAGCTGGTGAACTCCAAAAGTTCGCCTGCCATCGCATTTTTCAGGCCATCAACGCGAGCGATACCGTCGCCCACCTGGATAACAGAACCCGTCTCGCGGGATTCCACACTGGTGTTCAGCGCATCGAGCTGCTTGCGCAGCGCCGCGTCAATAGACTGTGCGGTGATTTCAGTCACTAGCATTCACCTCCATCTGTGGAATGTTTCAGCACGTTGCGAGCGGCCTCAAGCTGCGACGTCATGCTGGCGTCGATTCGCTTGCCGTTGGCGCTCATCAAAATGCCGCCGATCAGGGACTTGTCGATGCTTTCACGCAAAACGACCTTGGTGCCCAAGTCGGCTTCGGCTTTCTTCGTAATAACCTCGCGCAGGTGATCGTCGAGCGGCACAACGGTGGTTACGTCGACCACGGTGACGTTCAACTTGCGTTCGACCTGCTCTCCGTAGCTCTCCCATACGCGCGAGAGCAACGCGAAGTCCCCGCGCTCAGCCATGACGGCCAAGACATCGACAAGGACAGGATGTGCCTGCGCGAACACGTTGCGCGCAAGGCTGTTCCTCTGCTCGGGCGTATAAGAGCTGTCTTGCAAAGAGCTAGAGAGATCCATGTTCGAACGCATAATGCGGATAATGCGCTCGGCTTGGTCGCGAACCTCTAGCACCGCATCCTGACCGCCCGCCGCCAAAGCGGCATCCAGCAGAACGGATGCATAGGTTGCAACCTTTTCCTTTTGAACATGGCGGTTAGTTGGCATTGAAACTGCCCGCCTCGTTCACGTAGCGCTCGATGATCTTGCGATGCTCGTCATCGTTGAGATCCTCGCCGATCAGGCGGGAAGCCACGGCAACGGACAGGTCGGCCACCGAACCCTGGAGCTCGGCGATAGCGGCCTTCTTGTCGGCCTCGATGGCAGCATGAGCCTTCTCGATCATGCCGGCAGCCTCAGCCTGGGCCTTGGCGGTGATATCGGCCTTGACAGCCTCACCCGTCTTCTTGGCATCGGCGATGATCTGCGCGGACTGCGCCTTGGTTTCCTCCAGCTGGCGCTTGTACTCGGCGAGCACGCGCTCGCTTTCGACACGAGCCTTCTCGGACCGCTCGAGAGCGTCCTTGATGGTGGTCTCGCGCTTGACAAGCATGCCCTCGAACAGCGGCCAACCGAATTTCGCCAGGATGATCCACAAGATGATGAACGCAACGAGCATGGGGATGAACTCATCCATCTGCGTCAGGATAGCCGCAACGCCGCTGCCTTCATCGGCAAATGCCTGAGCAGGAAGCATAGCGCTTGCCGCGCCGAATGCGACGGCGGCGCTGCCGCAACCACGGAGCACTTTGTTCTTAACGTTCAACTCGCTTGCCTCCTTTCCTTAGCTTATAGGTCTTGCTTGAGTCGAAAACCTGTTAGCCAATGAAGAAGAGGACCAGGCCCAGCAGCAGGGCGAGAAATTGCTTGAACAGCGCCGACGGCGCGGAGGAGGCGGTGATGGCCAGGGACAGGGT